>CAIQLG010000396.1 GCA_903872565.1 uncultured Lentisphaerota bacterium
CAGGAAGGAAGGGGGCAGATCATCCACACGTCAGATGGAGGCAGGAACTGGTCGCCACAGACAATTCCCGTGGCGTCCCAGATGTGGGGAATATCCTTTGTGACCGGCCATCCGGGGCCTTGAAAAGACAGGTGAGATCGTGGTGATCCGAGACCATCGGCGCAGTTCCGGGCATCCTTCACGGATTGCCGCCTATCCCGGTGTTGTCCCACTGGCTGTCACGCCAGTTCGAGATTGTACCATTGTTGTTTTACCGGTATCCAGCCGAGCAGCGTGAGCACCAGGACAATCAGGAAACTGCCGCAGGGCTTGTCGAGCCTTGCGTACATGCAGGAAATTCATTTTAGATTTACTTGAAGGTTTATCCTTGGAGGCTACATTGTGCGCAATGTCCGAACTTCAACGCCGTTATACGGGAAAGGAGGAGAATGCGTCATGGAAATAATATGTCCATCGTGTAAAAATAAGATATCGAGGCTTCAAAGCCGGTGTTTCATCAGCGAGATTGGCATAAGGAAAATGGTGGGTTGCCCTCATTGTGGTGTAACTTTAATTTTGTCAAAATGGCCTCATTTGTTATTATATGCAGGTTGGCTGCTTGGCGCAATAGCCCTCGCCTCATCATGCCTGCTGCCCTTTCCAGAAGTCCTGAAGGGGTTCCATTTGCATTCTGCGCTCTTTATTGTCGCCTGTGTTATGGTGATTACCGGATTGTTCATATGGAGACTTGAAGTTTTCAACGAGCCAAACACATGATTTTCTTGCATAACAAATAAGGATAGATTGTTTTAAGAAAGATGAAAGCAAGCCCTAATTGGGGAGCATATTTGAGGAACAACAATCTCTAACGATCTGGTGGGAGTGACCTCAGGAGTGACTTCAGCCTTTCACTCTTCCTCTCCCGTGCATATCACCATCGCGCCTATTATTCCCGGGATCCAGCCTAGGAGCGTGAGGACGAAGACAATCAGGAAACTGCCGTAGGTCTTGTCGATCACGGCAAGGGGCGGCAACTCCTTGAATCTATTTCTATAGCACATTTCGCTGTCATACGGTTAGTTCACCAAAACCGGATGGTACGTTGGTAGTCTATTTCTCCAGTTTCCCCGAAATGCTGTGTGACTTCAGATCCCCTGCCAACTTGTCGGTTTTCTTCTTGTACTTCCCGGAGAAAGACAGGTTGAACTCGTGATACTTCTTGTCGCCGAATGCGACCGAGCAGGTTGTTTTTCCGATTATCAGTCCGTCGGGCGGTTCCATCCCGCCCATATATACCAGGGATCCAGGGATACTAAACTGACCATCCAACCAAGCGGTATAGCTCGCACAGTTCCCACTTATGTTGTATCTCAGCGACTTATTGTCCCACGAAACACTTATGCCACCGACCTTCTTTGTCTTGGTCTGCCCATCCTTATCCTGATACTGGTAATAGAAGTAACATGTGATCGCTCCTTTGCCTTTTGCGGCATTAACCGAGACTTTGGGCTTGACGGGTGACTGCGAGTTGTTCAGGTCTGTTATAGTCGAGTCAAAGGCGGGAATTTCTTCCGCCATTTGTGCCGGCATTTTCTCACATCCTTGCAACCAAAACCTATTCTCAACTTGTCCCGACTTCCTAGGACACGTTGACACGGGCGCTCAACATCAGGGCAACACTGCCCTGAAGTTCGGCCAAAGTTTGAACAGGCGACTTCTGCCTCTTTTGGTGCAGAAGTTGGATCGCAAGGTTAATCTGCAGGAATTCCCGCACATTTAGAAGCCTCGGATACGGTCCGGACGGTCATTCCAACATTACGCAGGCATACATGGGGATTTTATTTTATCTGTCAGTAGGGGTTTTATTCCTGGGAATATTTTCCCGTATCTGCGTGCACATAGATCTCTGACCCCGTCCGGAATGTATTTGGCTGTTGGCACAACCTGGGGTTCATAGTGCTTTCCCCTCGTGGCTATTCATGGCATTCTCTTTTCCGCATTGTTCCTTATCTTTCGGCAGCCATTTGCCCAGCGTTTCCGCCAGCGCCTGGGGCGACACCGGCTTGGTGACGTAGTCGTTCATGCCCGCATCCATACAGCGTTCCTGGTCTTTCTGCATGACACCGGCAGTCATGGCGATGATGGGAATCATGTGATTCCGGACTGCAGAATTGGGATCCCGGATTTGGCGGGTGGCCTCCAGCCCGTCCATTACAGGCATCTGCACATCCATCAGCATCAGATCGTACGGGATGGTTTCGAGAGCCTTGACGGCTTCCGCGCCGTTGGCCACCGCGTCCGCACGCAGTCCCAGCTTCTTGAGAATGCCCACTGCCACCATCTGATTGACGATGTTGTCTTCGGCCAGCAGGACGCGTACCGCCTTCCCACGACTTATCCCGAGGATCGCCTGGAGCTTGAAAAGGGGCGTAGTCTGCCGCATGTTCTGTCCTGCCAGAACAGTGGCCAGACTGTCGAAGAGATCCGACGAGCGCACAGGCTTGGTCAGGCAGGCGGAAAATCCAATCTCCGTCATTTTCCGGGCATCGCCCTGTTGTCCCACGGAGGTCAGCAGAACCAGATGAATATTCCTCAGTTTTGCATCGGCCTTGATGGCGCATGCCAATGTGATGCCGTCCATGTCGGGCATCTGCATGTCGAGGATTGCTGCCCTGAATGGATCGCCAGCATCCTGTTCCCTACGCAGTGCCTGGAGGGCAGCGGGACCGTCAGGAGTTTCTTCCGACCGCACGCCCCAGGATTTGAGCTGGGCTTTCAGCACCTCTCGGTTTGTGGCGTTGTCGTCCACCACCAGAATGTGTATCCCGCGAATATCCGCCAATGGCGGGATCTGATGTTCCTGCCCGGTCTGTTTTGCGAAACACGCAGTGAACCAGAACTCCGACCCCAGATCTCCGTCTGCGCTGAAAGTGGAAGAAGGGCTCTCAACACCGATCTCTCCACCCATCAGCTCGGCGATCTGCTTGGAAATTGCCAGCCCCAGACCGGTGCCACCGAACCTGCGCGTGGTCGAGGAGTCCGCCTGTGTGAACTTCTGAAATAGACTTCCTCTCTTATCCGCCGGGATGCCAATGCCGGTATCCCGTACGGAGAAGCGGATCACGGCTTCGGCGTCTGTTTCCGACACCAGGCCTGCCCGCACGGAGATCTCGCCTTTCTGTGTGAACTTGATCGCATTGCCCGCAATGTTGACGAGCACCTGGCGCAGGCGCCCGGGATCGCCGCAAAGGCGGGCCGGCACGTCCGGCGCGAGGGCACAGATGAATTCGAGCCCCTTCTTTTGAATCTGCAGAGCAAGGGAGGCGGCGAAATCGTCCAACAGGCCGCGCAGATCGAAGTCCACAATTTCCAGTTCGAGCTTACCCGCCTCGATCTTGGAAAAGTCCAGGATGTCATTGATAATCGTGAGCAGCGACTCTCCACTGGCGTGTATGGTGTCGGCATATCTGCGCTGTTCATCGCTGAGTTCCGTATCCAGCAGAAGCCCCGTCATGCCGATGACCCCGTTCATGGGAGTGCGGATCTCATGGCTCATGTTTGCGAGGAAATCGCTCTTGGCGGCATTGGCCTGCTCCGCCCGCACCGTGGCGGCTTCGAGTTTGCGATTGGTCTCTTGGAGTTCCGCCTCTATCTGCTTGCGCATCAACGCCGCTCCGACGTGCGATGCGATTCCTTCCAGGAGTTCAACCGTATTGAGGGTAAAACGTCCTTTGCGCCGGTCGTTGAGATGAATCAGACCGACAATCCTGTCCTTTTCCCGAATAGGCACCAGCGCAACGGAAGCATAGCCGTGATGGATGCATTGGTTGCGTGGATGATGCCGGGGATCCTGATCGGACGGAAGGTCGAGCAACGGGATGGAATCGTTCGTCCAGAAGCTGCCGCCCCGGGTAAAGAGCGTATTGGCCGAATTGGTCTTGCCGGAAATGACCAGTCCACAGGTGCATTCCAGGCTGGCGTTGCCGTCCTTGTCCCGGCACACACCTCCATCTGCGGCATGTTCAATCAACGTATTTTCCGTAAGCATAAAATCCTTGGAAAAGCCTTCCTGTGCGAAATACGGGAAGTCATCCCCGTCCTGCAGACGAATGCCCACGGCATCGAACCCGGTCCATGTCTTCAATGCCGCAAGCATTTTTTGGATTGCTCCTTGCAGATCTTCCGGCTCGTTTAGTATCCGTAGAATTTCCAGCCCCATTTCCCTATATTCGTCCGTCTTCCTGCGTTCAGTTATGTCCCATATGACACCGTTAAGGCTTAGCACCCGTCCCATATTGTCATCGCGGACCAACCTGCCACGAGCGCAAATGTGATGAATGCTTCCGTCAGGCCAGACAACTCGGTAATCCGGCTCGTACGGCAGATCCCTTTCGAGGGTCTGAGCCAAGGCCTCCTTGACCTTTTCACGGTCATCGGGATGCACCGCAGAAAAGAACTCGTCTGCCGTTCCTCCAAAGGTCTCCGGGAGGAGCCCCAGAAGGCGACATGACTGCTCGTCAAAAACACGCTTATTTTCTACGATATTAAATTGCCACACACCCATGTTGGATGATATCAGCGCAAGTTCGAGCTTTGCCTTATTGGCGCGAAGTGCGTCCTTCGCGGCTTCGGCCATCTGCCTGGCCGCCTCCGCATCCTCGGCAATACTTAAGGCGTTTCGATAACCGATATGGATTATCTCGTTCTGCTCGCGGATGGCATCCTGGCTGAACTGCATGTTCTTGAACACATCACTGGTCAGCTTTTCCAATGCGCCGAAGGCGTCGTCAGCCTCGACTTTGATGTCAGACAGTCCGCGTCCGCCACTGGCGACGGCCAGGATGTCACTCAATTGTGCTATGCGCCGCTCGATGGGAGGGGCCTCATTTTCGCCCAGTTCCTTGAATGCGCAGAAAGGTTGCACTCGCATGTAGTCGATGGGATCTGTACAGTGAAAGGACTTGAGGCCTTCAAGTTTTGGCCCCGTCTCCTCGAATCCCATGGCTTTCGCCATCTCCCGCGTTGCAGCATCAAAACAGCGTTCTACTACCTCGCGATAGTCCACGCGGCGACACAATTGCTTCCACCTCTGCTGCTGCGAGAGTATCCAAACTCCATATTCCGGCCAGGGCGTGGGAAGAAAGTCCACACGGTCATGATCGACGCACTGTCTCCCCATGCCATCATCGTATTCGCCTGACAATGCCTGCGCCACAGGTTCGGGGTCGGCCTGGTTAAGGATGCCGGGGGAACTCAGTTCGACCGCGATTTTCCGACGCTCGTCCGGCGATGCCTGGTGAAGAGCCAGTTCCGCCTCCATCACGCTGCTGAGCATCGCCTTATAGGTTTTGGGGTGTTTGCCGATGAACTCCTCCGTGCTGGCGAAACAGCAGCATGGATGTCCCAGCCAGATCTCCTTTGACAGGGTATATATGAACCCGGTGCCGCGATATACGGGAATCTGGTTGAACGGCTCTGGCGCAAATACTCCGTCCACCCGACCGGTCTCGATGTAGTAGGGAATTTGCGGCGGAGCCACCTCGATGATGGCCACATCCTTCAGCGGATTCAGCCCGTGTTCGGCCAGAAAAAGGCACAACAGGTAGTATTGCATGGAAAAAAGGTAGGGCACACCAAAGATGAAACCCTTCATGTCGCGTACATCCTTGATGCCCGAATGTTTCTTCGCCAGAGTAAGTGCCTGGCCGTTGACATTCTGGATGCAGGCCAGTCGAATGTCGGCACGTCGTCCGTCCAACCCCTGGCAGATTGCCAGCGGCATGGGTGAGAGCATGTGGGCCGCGTCGGTGTGGCCATAGACCAGAAGATCCTTGACTCCGCTCCATCCCGGCGCGGAGGTCAGATTCACCTCCAGTCCATTCCGTGCGAAATAGCCGTGCGTCTTCGCATAGAGCAAAGGAGCGGAGCAGAGGATCGGAATAAACGTTATGTCCACATTGGGCTTTTCCAGGCCGATGTCGCGGATGGGATGCTGGATGTTTGCGATCTTGCCGTAATTCTCGATGTGATAAACCGTGTCGCCTGCGTTCCTCTCTCGAGAAACCTGAGCCGTGACACTCGAAAGCCCGCGTCCATCGTGTTCTCTGTACGCAGGCTCACGCCCCAACTCCATGCGCAGGATATTAACCTCCTGCTTAACCTCCAGTATCCGCGCTTCCCGCCCCTGCATCAGGCGGTTCACGCGATCAGTTTCAGCCATTACTTTCTGCTGTGCCTCCTCCGCCCGCTTCTGGTCGGTGATGTCGCTGGCGGTGCCCTCAAAGCCAATGACAGTGCCTGCTTTGTCCTTCAAGGGGACAGCGCTTGAGGTGTGCCAGCGCCATGAGTTGTCGATATTCCGCACGCGATACTCGACCCCCTCTTGCCGTTGTCCCGTCTCGATCACTCTCCGCAGGAACACCATGCACCCCGCAAGATCATCCGGATGGACAAATGTCTGAAATGGCTGACCCACTACCTGTGCTAGAGGATATCCTAGGAGCGCGGTCCAGGCAGGGGAGACAAAGGTGAATACCCCGTCTGATGTAAGCGTATAGATGATGTCATGGCTGTTTTCTATCAGATGGCGATACTTCTCCTCGCTCCCCCGCAGGTCAACTGTCAGCTTTTCCGCCAACAGTTGCGCTCTGGCACGGGTGCTCAATAAAGCCCGTATCAGCGTGAACAGCAGCAATGTGATGAGCGAGCCTCCGACCAAGGTGAGCCATGCCTTGGCGTATTCTGCAGTAAAGAATCCACCGCAGTTTTGCGAGAAGAAAAGCGTCCAGGAATGACCATTGAAAGCAACTGGCTCCTGCCGGATGAAGCACACGTCAGGACTGAATTGCCCGTTCCCCGCAGGGGAATTTTCATAGAGCAGATTTTGTGGCGAAGCTTGCTCGCCATCAAAAACCTTGAGGGACAGCTGTTCTTTCCCCAGATTACTGACTCCAAGTATTCCCTTCATCAGGTCGTTCATCCTGTAGGGGCTGTATACCCAGCCACAGATTGCGGCACGACGCTGTTCGACAGAATCTGTGGGCATGCCTTTGCGATAGACTGGAACATACATCAAGGTGCCAGCCTGTACCTCCTTGCCGGTTTCCTGTACCAGGACAACTTTGCCGGAGAGAGCGGCGGAATCCGTATCCCGCGCCCGTTCCATGGCGGCCCTGCGCACCGATTCCGAGAGCATGTCATAACCAAAGGCCCTCAGATTACGATCGGAAAACGGTTCCAGATAGATGATGGATGAATAGACTTCCCTATCGCCATCAGGCCTGATGTTGTATTCCGGGAATCCTTCACTGCGGATTTTCTGAATGTGCCGGGCCAGTTCCGCACGCGGGATCAGAACTGAAAAGCCAATGCCCTGAATGCCGGGAAGTTGTTTTTCGATTTTCTGCTGTTTGTTGAAAATACGCCATTCCTGGCGTGTAACCGTATCGGCGGCATTAAATAACGCCGCACCGCTAAGCAGGATGCGAGCATGATCGTCGAGCCTGCTTGTAATGGCATTGTGAATTTCGCCGCAGTGGGAGATGAAATCCCGTCCTGCAATCCTTTCCACGTCCGACTTCATGTACAAGGTTGCAAAGGCGGTAATAATCAGGCCGGCCACCAGCACGATCCAGGCGACTCTCCCGGTGATCTTATGTGATACGACGGTCTTTGCCTCAGATGCCACTTCTGGCGATTCTGACTTTACTTTCCCAATGGCAGTCACAGATATTATTCCCCTCCGTAATGAAGATTCAAGGACTTAACCGGATACGCCGCGACTTAAGGAGGGGCGGGCTTTAGCCTGTCCCCATGATTTAAGATTTAAGAAATGGTACACCCTAAAGGACGTACCTACTTTTGCGCAACTTCGAAATTCCTTAGCATGAACTTAACCGGCATTCGCCGGAACTTTCAACATTCAAGAAATGAGCTAAAAATCAATTCACACCGACAGTGGGGGATCCGGATCGCCCAGGACCCCGTGAAGGCCGGTGAACTGCGGCTCCCCCGACCCGTCGCAACAGATGCGTACCGGATGAACCGGATTTGGAACGCCGCTTCCTTTGAATGAGAGGCTTATCGGATCGAGTTCCGCTGAAATTAGTTTTCATTTTTTAACGTTTCATCTTCTCATTATATTGTGAGCAGTTCTTATGCCGATCGAGCCGGGCAGTCTCGAGTAATAGCCACATGCCTCTAAGGACTAACGTCTTGCATATGCAATAAAAAGCTTAACTGCCGGCAGCTGCGGCGTTATCGCATAGCTCCATCTGGGATTTTGTGTGGCAAATAAGGGCAGAAGTGGACGGAATACGGCCCATCCGCAGGATTTCCGTGGAATTGAGGACGAAGATTCCAGAGGACAATCAGGAAGCTGCAACAGCATTATATTTTTACAACCTATTTCCCGGACAGAGCTTGATTTTCAGAGTTCAGGATGGATGCTACAAATCATAGTATTAATAGCTTCAACGTGGAGGTTGTCATGAAGTATTTTTCGGTTGTTCTGCTTTCGGCTCTCTTCGCAATCGGCGCATCCGCCGCATCGTCCTACAACGTAACAGTCGGCTCGACCTTCGAGATCTCCGTTTCGGACCTGCCTGCGGATTCCGGCATTACCCAGTTCGAGAAGAAGCCAGAGGTCTATATCACAGGCGGTACTCTAGGGACAAAGATGAAGAAGGCTAAAGTTCTGACAAAGATTTTCCCTACCACCGACAGCAAGATACTATGCGAATGGACTATGAAGTCTGCTGCCGGAACGTACGACCTCTATCTCCTCCCCAAGGCCAAGGGGCAGAAATGTCAGCCTATGAAGATTAGTTCAAACTTCATCCTCGAAGTTCCCGACATAAACCTACTGTCCCCTTATGAGGGCAATCCAGGAACTTCCGTGACCGTGACCGGGACGTATTTCACCAAGAGCCCAAAGGCCTGGTTTCAGTACGATGTCACAAAAAACGGCAAGACAAAAACAGTAAAAAAACCATGCAAAATCATTAAGAGCAAATATACCGATTTGAAAGGAAAACCCTCCTGCATGGATCCTTCTTCCGGCGCCAGCGAATTCAAGTTTTCAATTCCCAAGGGCATAGCCGCAGGACAGAAATGCGATTTCTATGTTGATTCCGGAATCTGGAAGGATTTCAAAAAATTCAATATTGCAACATACACGTTGAGCGGCGTGATAAGCGGGGATTCTGTCGGGGGAGTCTCGGTCGTCCTTTCCGGCGACTGTACGGGTACAACTGCAAGTGCGGCGGACGGCACATTCAGCTTCACCGGACTTCCGGCGGGATTCTACACCATCACTCCATCGCTTAAAGGGTATAATTTTTCTCCCACAAACAGAAATCTCGCCATTATGGAAGAAAATCTTGACGAGACGAATTTCTCATCGAGGACCGTCGCGGCAACGAATACCCCTCCTGTGGCGGAAAACTTCTCGCTTACAATCGTGCAAAACCAGTCCGAGACAGTCGATATCCCCAAATACTGTTCTGATCCGGACTTAGACCCGCTGAGCCTCAAGACTGTCTCAAATGTTTCAAATGGCACTGTGTCAACAAGTGGCAACAGCGTCGTGTTTACTCCCACAGCCGATTTTACAGGCAACGCCTCGTTCGACTACACAATAGAGGACGGTTGGGGCGGAGAGGGCACAGCAACATGTTCAATCTACGTTGCCCCCATCGAAGACAGTGCTTCCGCGACGGCCAATGAGTCTGGCGGTTCTGTCACTCTTGCAGATACGACATTCACATTCACGCCGGACAGCAGTTTCAAGGGGAACGTGGGAATGAACATAGTAAAAAGCACTGATGCCGACGGCAACCTGTTCTACAGATTCTACACAGATGGAGCAATCAGCGGTACCATTTCTCTCAATCTTCCTGAAATTCCGGATGATATAGCTTCAGAAGCCGCTGAAAACGCAAAGATGCCTGCCAAGAAAAGCAGTCTAGGCAGTCCAGGCATAAAAGATCAGGGGATTTTCGACAAAAATTGGGCGGTCTACTCTGGGTGGTTTGGGAAAACTGAGTTCTATGAGACAAGAATTGATCCTAAGAGCAAAAAGGAATACAAATATGTTAGCGCGACCGGATGCGGTCGAGTTCCGAATCAAAACAACCCAGTCCAACCGACTCCGCCAGGCAGTGGTGTAAGATTTGATGGGAAAGCGACAAATCAGGAATATTCGCATCTGTATTCGAACCTGCCATTGTCAAATTATACCGGGAGAGTTCCTGTAATGTTCGTCCACGGATATAATCCAAATAAGGATGACAAGGTCGAATTCACTGGAGGATTTGACTACTGGGGGGATTTCCCGAAACTCCTGAGAGACAGATATGGAGATGAAAACATCATTCTTTTCGACTTCCGCTGGAGGTCAAACGCTCGCTTCCAGGATGTTGCCTATGACCTTCTCAAGGCCATAAATCTCATCAAAAAACAAACTGGACAAAAGGTACACATCATAGCCCATTCATTTGGCGGACTATTGGTGAGAACCTATCTCCAGGGGCTCGCTCAGAACAGCGGTGGTGGATTCAGTTATGAGACAAATGTGGCTTCTTTGATCACGCTGGGCACTCCGCATTCCGGGATAGCCAGCGCGGCCGGAACATATCAATGTGTGCCTCTGCCGAAAGGCCAGGACAATATCGTGTTCGAATTTGCCCAACAGATCAGCGTGCATCAAGCTGGAAAGCCTGTCGATTTCTGTTCGAACTTCAACAAATTTTATGGTGTTAGTAAAAAAACGGCTGAAATAGCGGCAAGCCTTTCCGACACTTCAACAAATAAATTCTCCTCCGAACTGCCTGTCCTTTGTCTCATTGGAATGACAACTGGTAGATCAGCCAACATATATATTGATAGTGGCGATACTTTGATTACTTTCGAAGGCCAGCGTTTCAATCCGGCATTGATAACATTAACGGAACCGAAATTATGCGGAGACAGTTCTGGTGGCGATAGCATTTATGGAATAACTCTGACGGAGCAAGTGCTTGGCTCTCAAAAAGGAACCCCTATAAACGAAGTCAAACCTGGTGCTTTGAATCGATGGATTGATTCTGGAGGGTATGCACATACCCCGTCTTCGTTTTTGAGCTACGAAGCCACATTCCAATGGTTTGCTTTGTTTCCGGAATATGAAGCTAATTTTTTTACAAGTTCCCACGCCACCTGGAAGAACGTCACCGAATGGCTGGACAAATATATTGATACAACTCCAAACACTCCACCCGTTGCCGATAACCAGTCAGTATCAGTCACCAAAAACACCGCAAGATCAATTACCCTCACGGCCACTGACGCGAACGGCGACCTGCTCACATACGGCATTGCCACCCAGCCAGCCCACGGAACTTTATCCAACTATGCCGACGGCGACGAAAACATCACCTATACCCCGGTGACGGACTACACCGGGACAGATTCGTTCACATTCTATGCCGATGACGGCACTGCGCGCTCGCTTCCGGCCACCGTCTCAATCACAGTCTCCACTGGCGGATTCGTTGACGGCGAATACATCGTCGTTGACCTTGGATCCGGCGCGATAACCCATCTGACATCCGTTCCCACCGACCTTCTCTCCAACACCGCCTACAAATCCACAAAGCTAGTGATGCGCAGAATAACAAATGGAAAATTCACGATGGGGTCGCCCGCCGGTGAGCTCGGAAGGTATTCCGATGAAACCCAGCATCAGGTGACACTCACAAAAGACTACTACATCGGGGTCTTCGGGGTGACGCAGAAGCAGTATCAGACGGTCATGGGCTCGAACCCGAGCTATTTCCCCGGCGATTATCGTCCGGTCGAGACAGTAAGCTGGAATACGGTCCGAGGTGGAACATTTCCCGGAGGCGACCCGGGTTCTGGCACCTTTATGGACAAACTGCGGACACTAGCCAGCGGCTATCTCTTCGATCTTCCGACCGAGGCGCAGAGAGAATACGCCTGCCGCGCCGGAACAACTACGGCGCTGAACAGCGGGAAGAATCTGACTTCCATTGATCAATGCCCTAACATGAACGAAGTGGGAAGATATTGGTATAATGGTGGTTCAAGTTATTCTTCAGACCCCGTCAATGGCGCACACACAATAGTTGGCAGTTATCTGGTGAATAACTGGGGACTTTACGACATGCACGGGAATGTGTGGGAATGGTGCCTGGACTGGTATGACGCCGCCTATGGTTGCTCGAATGCGGACATAAGCGATCCTGTGGGTGCTTCTACAGGCTCGAACCGCGGCGAACGGGGTGGCGCTGGTACGGCGACGCCAGGTATTGCCGGTCGGCAGTTCGCAGCTTTAACGTCGCCCCGTCGTACCCGCACAGCTACTTAGGCTTCCGGGTTGCCTTGCCTGCAGGTCAGTGAGCTCAGGGAAAGAAAAGCAAGGAGGTGGAAAAAGGAAGACGATGTCGAGGCGAGACAGAGCGTCCGCCGGTAGGCGGCGGGCGGAGCCCGAGCGAAACTCGACCGACATCGTTTGAAATGCCGCGCAGCGGCCAAAATTATATTTTAGGGTTTCATCCGTAGGCTCGAACCGCGTCAAACGGGGTGGCAGCTGGAACAACAACGCCAGGAATTGCCGGTCGGCGAATCGCAACAATAACGACGCCCCGTCGAACACGAACAACAACATAGGCTTCCGGGTTGCCTTGCCTGCAGCTCACTCCGGGAATGGAATTTTTCCGGGACTGACCAGGATGGAGTCCTGCTCCCCGCAGTTTTCTGCGGAGACAAAAAGAACGCGCCCTTCCTGTGTTGGTAGGGATGATCGGATAGTCGTCTCGAAAATTCAGGTGGGCTTTTTAACATGAGCATACAATACAGATTCTTCGTCATACCGGCAAAAAACTCCGAGGAATCGGAACGCGAGATGAACGCCTTTCTGCGTTCCCACCGGACTCTCTCCGCCCATCGCGAGTTCGTATCCCAGGGGGACAATTCTTTCTGGTCTCTCGGGGTCGAATATCTCGCCTCGGAACCAGGCGCGGGCAGCGATGAAAGCCTGAAAGGCAGAAAGAGGACGGACTACAAGGAGATACTGTCTCCGGAAGACTTCTCCCTGTTTGTGAAACTGAGGGACTGGCGGAAGGCCGCCGCGGAAAAGGAGGGTGTCCCGGTCTTCACCGTCTTCAACAACGACCAGCTCGCGGAAATAGCGAAGAACAAAACCTCCTCGAAAAGCGCCCTTGTGAAAATCCCCGGCGTCGGCGAGGGGCGCGCAGGCAAATACGCCGCCGAAATAGCCTCGATTGTCAATCAGGGAGACCTCGGTAAAATTGAAACGGAAGGGACAACTCTACCACGAAATAGCTGAAACTGAAAACCTGAAGCTCGCTTTTTGGAAGGCTTCCAGAGGCAAACGCGGGCATGAAGGCGTGCTTCTTTTCAGGGAAAACCTCGATGCGAACATAAACCTGATGCGCGGGCAGCTGCTTGCGGAAAAACCCGACATCGGACACTATCATTTTTTCAAAGTCTACGATCCCAAGGAACGGCTTATCTGCGCAGCCTCGTTCCCCGAACGCGTTCTCCATCACGCCATAATGAATATCTGCGAACCCATATTCGAGAGATATGCAATCTTCGACAACTACGCATGCCGCACGGACAAAGGCAACCGGAAGGCCATCGCCCGTTGCCAATACTTCTCCCGCCTCTTCAAATGGTATCTGAAGCTCGACATCCGCCAGTATTTCGCCAGCATAGACCATGTGAAGCTTCTTGGAATCCTGGAAAGGCTTGTCAAGGACAGGCGACTGCTCGATCTCTTCGCCTCGATACTCGCCACATACAATTCGGGAACGCCGGGCAGAGGGCTGCCGATAGGCAATCTGGTATCGCAGCACCTGGCAAATCTCTATCTCGGAAAACTCGACCACTGGATCAGGGAGACGCTGAAGATTACAGGCTATCTGCGGTACATGGACGACTTTGTCCTGTTTTCAAACGACCGGCAGCGTCTGCAAGATGGACTGTCGGCTGCAGGGACTTTTCTTGGCGGTCAGCTGTCTCTCGCCCTGAAGGAAAACATCCAGTTGAACCGCGGCGTTTTCGGGATTCCGTTCCTCGGGTTCCGGGTGTTCCCGTCCCGAATACTTCTTTCGCCGTCGGGCGGCAGACGTTTCGCCCGTAAATACCGGCAGTATATGGAGAAATACGAAGAAGGCGAATGGAATGAAGCAACTCTTTCCAGGCACCTTGAGCCATTGGTGGATTTCACCCGGATTGCCGACAGCATTGGGTTGAGAAGGAAGATTATTCACGGAAACTCTTCCACATAATCCCCCTACACCGCTCCCGTGCAAATCGAAAAACGAGGTATGCCCTTTTTCCCAGGAATAGTAACAGTATCAATAACAATCTGGAGATAGCCGCCACTGCAAAAAGGATTCTGGCTCTTTTTTTGGTACAATTGCCACTCTACCTAAAAAAGAGCCGAACTGCTTCAGCATCCAGCTCCCATCGCCCACGGTCCACCGACCTTCTGCAGGTCGCTGTTCTATATTGCGCTTAGCTGACTGTTCTTGGACACTCCGGCCTTTGCAGGCAGATGACTCTTCATAGTCCGAACCGGACGCTCCGCGCTCACAGGCCTCCGGAACAGCCAGAGGCCGCTGAGGATGGAGATTGTGTCCCTCGTGGACGGATCGACGTGCCTGATCCAGGCTATCACAAATCCGCCGAACATGGCGAACGCAAGCAATACGATGCCAATTCTGAAGAACAGCCATAATACCGAAAGAAATGTTTTCATGTCATTGGTTATATCCACGGTACACCTCCTGTTGATGTTTATACCTAATTATGCCGGACAGCGCCGGCGTTCAAACTAATCACTTCCCGATCCGTAGCCCAAAGATGCCACTGTCCCCGAGGATCCTGAATATGACGACAACGACCAGACACAGGAACAGCAGATTCTTCACCTTGCTGATCGCGATCTTCATCCTGGGTCTGTCTCCGGCCGTCAGCGCTTCGACATATTCCCAGAATGGTATAAAACTTCCCACCAGCAGTATCGCCAGCGGCCAGAAGGATGCGGTGTCAGCCGACAGTCCTACGACCATCAGCCCCACTGCCAGAATGCCGTATGTCCATCTGGCAACCGCAAGCTGTTGTTCAACAGTCAGGTGAAACATGCCACTTATCTCAGTTCTCAGCCATTCAGCGATACCCGCACCGAACAATGTCAGCACGACGGCGACACTGGAAAACAAGATAAGCCTGCCTTCCATTTTCGCCCGGAGATCACTACGGAACGAGTCTCCGACGTTCGTTATTTCTACGACAGCCTTTCTCGCGCCTTCCTCAAGTCCCTGCTGATATGCAGTTTGCACTGCCTGATTGATCTCGCCCTCGGATGGACCGCAGGATAGCAGCGACAGCAGTCCTATCAACACAAGCCCAAACGTCATTATCCTTTTCCATGTCATCTCCCACCCCGCTTCCGACCCAGCGCGAATATGGCGGCGACAAACAAGACAGCGACCCCGATGCAGTAGCCCACCGGTGCGAAGACCCTGCCCGTGTTCTCGGCAACAGGCTTCACAATCTCGTCCAACTCGGGCATCTTGAAACCCGCGCTGGCCCCGATGATCAGAATAGCGATGGCAATAGCCAGTAAAATAATTGGTGGCATAACCCCCCCATAACTTGTTGATGTTTAAATATGTGGGGCGGATTGCTCCGCCCCTTGTCTCGTCTACGCCAGATCGAACATCTTGGCCAGCCTCTGATAGCACTGATCGGCTCTTGCCGGACTGTACTTCTTCGCAGTCTCGGTGAACGAGTTGTACAGCGACCACCTTGTCGGCTCTCTGAACTCCTCGTGCCTTGGCGACTGGAACTCCTTCAGGACAGTAAGTATATCGCAACTTGGAATAGCTCTGACCTCGGCCGCATTGACAGTGATTATCCTTGCATCGTCGTCGCCCACATGCTCGGTCTTCAATCTCGCAATGTTTTCTTCGAGCTTTTCATACTCTTCGGCCAACCTGTCGAAGGCTCCGGGAATAAGCTCGCTGATCTCTATGCGAGATGTGTGCTTGCGGTGGATTGCTGTTGCAGTTCCGGAAAACATCAGATTGCTACAGACGGTCACGCTCACACCAACTACAAGTCCCAGAGCAAACCTCTTGTCGTGCGAATTCCTGATGCCCAGCGCCCTCGTGTATTCCGGATGTCCCTCGGGTGCAAACTTCAGCACGCCGAACATCCTCCGGCCGGACATGTTTATCCCATATTCTTCTGACACTACATTGTATCCCTTCTCGGCAGCCGTCCTTGTCACAAGCTCAGCGACCTCGTAGTGCGGCACCGGCCTCCAGCTGTCCGTAGGCAATGGCGTCTCCACATTCACAAGCTCAGCACGTGTTATCCTGTCCGAACTTCTCATTATCAATCCTGGCATAGCTATCTCCTTGTTTTTGTTTTTCACTTCACGACTTCATGAACAGTTCGCCCGGCCCGTACACAAGCCCAGGCATCTCCGGCGCTTTCGAACCGTACGGATAGACAACGGCGTTCCCGGTATTGACGGGCACACTGCTTCCATCGGCAAGCATGTCCAGATAGTGGCACCTGTCATCGGGATCCATCTCATGGCACATCGCTATCGCCTCCATGAACGGCCCGGTGAGCTCCGGCCTTCTTGTCACATTCCCCGTTATGGTGTGCGTGACCGCGAGTTTCAGCGTTCCATTCTCCAGCGCATCCGCTATTTCAGTGTTGCCGTTTGCCCTGAATGTCTTCGCGGCCAATTTGTATGTTCCAGGTTTCGTCATTTCAAATCTCCTTTCAGATTATCCGTTTTTCCACAAAGCTGTAATACCCTGTATCGGACACGATGATGTGGTCGAGCAGTTTTATTCCTAGGATCTCTCCGGCCTGCCTGGCTCCCTGCG
This sequence comes from uncultured Lentisphaerota bacterium, assembly GCA_903872565.1. GTDB lineage: Bacteria > Verrucomicrobiota > Lentisphaeria > Victivallales > GWF2-50-93 > CAIQLG01. The sequence continues at coordinate 16,917 of CAIQLG010000396.1, forward strand.
TCAGGCGGATGTCGTCACCGGACGGCTCGCATTCTCCTGAAGGGTGCTGATGACAGAGGATAATTCCCAATGAGTTGAGCAAAATCGCCTTCCGGAAGAGATCTCTGAAATGGCAAACAGCATTGTCTGCCGTCCCTATGGAAATCGTGTAGTATCCTGTGATCTTGTTCTTCGCATCAAGCGTCAACGCCACCAGGTGTTCCTGCTCCTCCGATGCGAGTCCTATGTTCCTCAGGAACTCGGCAACCCTCTCTGGAGCGGAGGCCTTGAAGCCCTCCTGCATCTCGCATACCTTCCTCCTGAATATCTCGTACTTGTATATTGACTTTTCCAAATGATTCTCCTTTTTAATGCCTATGATGCTTTTGCGAACGATATTGTCTTCGACTGCCGGCGGTGCCATTCCTCGCATGCCGAACCATACACGCAGTCACTGCAACAGAACGAATTCTGGTTCGGGATGAAACTTTCAGCCTTTATAGCCTTCTCTATAGACTGCACAAGCCACAATAGCCTGTGGAGGTCGTCATATTTCCGTGTCGTATGATACTGCATGTAACTTGGCACTTTCGTTTTTGTCAATACATCGAACCGGAAGCCGACATCATCGAGCCTTACACGTCGCTCGGCACAGAATGAATACAAATAAACTGTCGCCTGCAATTCCTTGTCAGCCTTGTCAGCGGGCCACTTCCTAGCCGCTGATTTCCAGTCCACGATGGCAGTCTTACCTTCCGCATTCCTGACCAAGAGATCCAGTTCACCAATGATAGGCTTCTCGGACAGACGTATCCCGCCATAGCTTATCAGCGGCACACAGAATGCTGTTGCAGTCTCGAGCACCTGTTCATCCGGCCATGATTCACAGAGACACGCTATCAGACTTCTGCCCTGCCAGTCCAGTGAGCTCTCCGTTTCTCCATCGCCGAAACTTATCTCTCCCGCGCTTTTGCACTCCACAAGGAATGATTCTGAGAAGAAATCCTCTGCAACTGCGGGATTGAAGGCTTCGCCTTTTTTCCTTTTCGCAGCCATCCAAGTCGCGGCTTTATGAAAAGATCTGCCAAGCAACGGAGCCACTGGATTGTGTTCCGGTGCAAGGTGATACACATATCTGAAGGCGTATTGGAGAGAACAGTTTACAAATGTCGCTAAGCTACTCGTGCTCCAATGTGGCATCTTACGATATTCTGCAAGTGTGGACATATTATATTCCTTTCCTGAAGTTGGAGAGCCGGGACCAATGCGCTTGTCAAAATGCACTGCCCGGCTCCCATTCTTGTTTTTGAAGTTTCAGATAATCCGCAGTTCTACTGTTTCTTCTTTCCACCGCCTATCTCGTCTATGAGCTTCGAGCAGGCGTCACGTGTGAGGTCGTATGGATTGGCCGCTCCATACCTTCTGAGATATACTGCGATGTCAGTACCGTTGAGTGCGACAAGATCTATGAGATATTTGATCTGCTTTTCGCTGGCTGGTCCGTTCTTCTTACCATTGCCGTTTGTGTGGCCGTTGCCGTTGGGCGCGAATGCTCCATTGCCGTTCTGCTGTGGTGGCGCCTGTGGAATTCCTGCACCGCCGCCTATCTCGGATTCCACAGAGCCTCTCACCAGTTCGAAGGTCTCGTGTATCCTTCCCTGGAGCTGGGCTTGAGTGAGTCCGTCGGGCAGTTCCACCTCTATGGATGCGTGGAAGCTTTTCGAGCTGTATTCCTGTTCGGCAGGAACTTTCTTTGAAAATGATGCGTTCAATTTTAGCATCGTTGTTCTCCTTGTGTGTTGATGGATTGAAATGAAAACGCCCGCAGCACCTTATTACAGATGATGCGGGCATTGCCTGTTGTAACGAACGTCCCTTCAGAATCCAGAGGCGTTTTTCAATTTGTCCAGGATCTCGCGTGTGCTCCTGAAGTCCTTTTCTCTCTGCTTCACGGCACGCTGGGCGTCTGTGATCTTTCTCTGCAGTCCGTTGATCCCGTCTGTGAGAGCCTTCGCCTGGTTCCTGAGTTCCGTAACGGCCTTCTGCAAATCCTCGAATGGATCCGTCGTGCCGTTGGTTCCGTTGCCATTTCCGTTGCCATTTCCATTGCCATTTCCCGGGCCGTGGACGACCTTGAAGCTGTCCTTGGGTGTTTGTGCGGTCATAGGGGCTTTCGGCATCTCCGGCTTCACTGCAGCGTTGTTCTGTGGTGTAACCGGTGTTTCTGTTTTCGTTGTCATAACTTTTTTCTCCTGTTCTGGTTTGATTTCTATTCCTAATCTCTTGAAATATTCGTCCGGGATCATTCCTCTGATTGGCATCCAGACCATCAAGCCACGATTTCCGGTGGCGATCAATGGCGAATGTCCCCAGTCGAATCCGATCCTAGTGAGTCCCAGCGAGAACGACTTCAGCAGATACTTCCTGTCGAAGATCGCTATGCCGTGCTCCTTGCTCCCGGTGCTTGTGGCAGAAGTGTCAAGCATTGCGCTACTGTCCTTCTTCGTCGATAAGAACTTCACTCCCTGTTTACCGGCATACAGGGCAATGCCGTCAAGACTGTCACCCTTCTCGAACACAGGCAAGGACTTCATCAACGCCTGTGCTTCCGCCGCAGGGAACTCGGCCCATGACTTCATGAGTTTCGCATCGGGGATTATATGCCGGTAGTTCGGATATGTCCCCTCCATGCATTTCAGACTGTAGAGCCAGGGGCCAGAAGCAATGTGGATCACCGTGCTGTATTCGCCCTTTGAAACCGCCATGCCGCCATCGAGTTTCAGGAGTCCGTCACCGAGCACTTTCGTCTTCGGAAGCATTACCGGCTCCTGTATAGGGATATCGCAGAACAGTTTGACTATCTGCTTGCCATCGGTGGCCACAACAGATTCCTGCTCCAGGAATACACCTGTCAGGATTCTTCTCGTGTTGTCCTTCGATGCCGAGGGCAATGCGAGCCTTATGTTCTCGAACATCATTGCAGAGACGGGTTTCATATCCTTCGGCTGTACGGGGATCATCGGCCAGTCATCAATGGGCAGGGTCTCGAAGATGCGCTCGACCATATGGCCACCGGCATCGAATGATATCTTCACGGCCCTGTCTCCTGCGGCTTCCATCCCGACAAATACTTTGCCGTCGCCCTTCAGGAAGTCCTTCAGCTTCGCAAACTCCAGGAGCCAGTCAGCGCTGTTTTCCGTCTCGGCGTCCATTTCGCAGGTCAGCCACTCCTCCAGGTTCGAGCCAGCGATGGAGATATTCCCGTCCGCGGCCTTCAGCCTCACGTGACCCAGTACGGGAATGCTTGCCCTGGGTGGCACGACTTTCGCAAGACCCTTGAGAGCGTCCTGCAGTTTCGATTTCAGAATTCTGATCATTGTAATTTTCCTTTCGTTAATGTTTAATAGTTCATCTGCCTGTCACACATTGGCCAGACCGATCAGCCTCTCAAGGACATCGGGCTCATTCTTCACGAAAGCGCCTGTGATGTCCTCCTCGCATTTCGAGCAGAGGATCCATGCCGTCTTGCACGCATCTATTATCAGCGGCATGTCATCCGGTATCGTTCCATCACTCCTGACCGTGAACGTGTCATGGGCGACTGTCTTCAGCATGACTTCCGTTATTTCCTGTCTGCATTTTGGGCATATCATGTTGGCTTATTCTCCTTAAAGGTTAGGTGTTACAGATTACTGATTACGGACTTCTCTCATGCGGCCTCGGGCTCGTTGTCGTCAACCGCGTAATAATAGGCCTCGCTCTCGCGGATCATCCGGATGTCGCGCTCCCACGGGCACTCCGATGAGATTTCGGCTAGAATATTTTCACCCATCAACGCCTTTATTTTTGAGCCAATCTCGCGCTTGAGCTGGGTTATGCGTGCTGGCGTTACATTGAACCGTTTCGCAATGTCCATGTTCCGCCAGCCGTCTGCTATACATGAGAGTATCTGTCTTTCCCTGCTGGCCAGAGTTGAGAGAAAGCTTTCCCAGTCAATTCGGCGCAATGCAGTCTCAGAGGGGTCTTCTGTGGGAGCGCCTATGAAGTCGCCCATTGTCCTATATGCCCCCTCCCCTTCTGAGGAGAGTGGCGCATCTATGGGGACGATGGCCGATGTGTTGCGTGTCCGGAATACTGGAGAGAGTGGATCCGATGCACCGCTCTGATATGCTCTTCTGCCCGACTTGGCGCGTTGAATGCTGTAGAATGCGACTGAACGTGCTGGAATCTTCCTTCCGGCCTTCTCCAGCGATTGCAGCATTTCCGCCGCTGTTGCGATTGTGTCTTGGACGAGCTCTTCCGGGTCTTCAGAGTCTGTGGCGTTCACGACGCGTGGAACCGTTCTGTTGAGAATCGGGAGGATCTGTTTCACGAGAATGTTGCCTGTTGCCGTTGTCATTGGGGTCTCCTGTGATGGGGTTTTTGGTGCGGCTTCCTGGGGTGTTTTTCTTACCTTTTGGAGCGCCGACAGGAGATAAAGTCCCCTGTAGGTATTATACCACAGGCGAGGAAGGAATTAAGCTTTGGAGCCTTGGAAAGACATGGAAATATTGCTCTCCGAAGCGAAGTCAGGCAAAAAATTAGGAAGTCTATTGATTTCTTTAAAAAAGAAGATAAAATATCTCAGCAGTATATAAAAAAGGACAAAAAGACCGTCGTAGCATTTGAGGCTAAAACGTATGTTACTATTATGTTACTATTCCGTAATATTTCTGATTGTTTCTGATTATGTCTTTGAGTGTAAATCATTGGTTTTAAATGGCTTCGAACTGTTTGCTAAACCGCCGTACGGGTAACACTGTACCGCAGGTTCGAATCCTGTCCTCTCCGCCAGTTTTTTTTAAACCATTGATTTCCATAGAGTTAGTGATATTGTAAAGAAGCAGGTTACACTTTATTATCACTCCTGCATGATTTTATCAGCCATCAGCAAGTGAGGTAACGATGGACAAGCTCGATATGGAAACAAACAAATGGCTCTGGATGCTTCAGTTTTCAGAGCTAAAGCAGCCACCATCTTATCATACCAGCTTTTTACGGGATATTTAAGCTGGTGGAGCGAAACTGCCGGTGACTTGTCCCCGAAAGTCGGGATATGCCGGATCAAGGCTGAACTTCCGGGCAAAACTGCCCCGATAGACCAACCAGTCATCGCCAACATGGAACTTGCCTTCAGATTCCTGTCCAGTATCCCAGGCTGCGGCACAAAAATAAATTTCATCTATTGCTTTCTCCGAGAAATTTCAGTAGAGTAGGAATATGGCAGCCAGGGCTTTGTCCGGCAGACCCGACACAAAGCCGGATGCCGAGCCAGCATGGCTGCAGCGGCAAAACAAATCGATAATTTAAGGAGGTCGGGAATGAAATATCGGAAACTGGGAAATGCAGGGCTGAAGGTTTCGGCCATCGGACTGGGGTGTATGGGAATGTCGGACTTCTACGGCGGGCGCGACGACAAGGAATCCATAGCGACGATACACCGTGCGCTGGAGCTCGGCATAACGCTTCTCGACACGGCCGACATGTATGGTCTGGGAAGGAACGAGGAACTGGTCGGGCGCGCCATCGCAGGGTGTAGGGACAAAGTTGTGCTGGCGACAAAATTTGGAAATGTGCGCGGTGCGGACGGCAGTTTCCTGGGAGTCAACGGAAAACCGGAGTACGTAAAGTCCTGCTGCGACGCCAGCCTGAAACGTCTCGGCACCGATGTCATAGATCTCTATTACCAGCACCGGGTCGATCCGGCGACGCCCATAGAGGACACGGTCGGCGCCATGGCGGAACTCGTGAAGGCGGGAAAGGTGCGCCATCTCGGATTGTCGGAGGCCGCCCCTGAAACAATCCGGCGTGCGCACAGGGCACATCCGATAACCGCGCTACAGACCGAGTATTCGCTGTGGTCGCGGGATCCCGAGGAGAAAATCCTGTCCGTATGCCGTGAACTGGGCATCGGCTTCGTAGCCTACAGCCCGCTGGGGCGCGGCTTCCTCACAGGCCGCTTCCGGAAAAACGAGGATCTCCCAGCAGACGACTTCCGCCGCAACCATCCGCGCTTCACGGGCGACAACTTCCAGAAAAATCTAGATCTTGTCAAGGAGATTGAAACCCTGGCGCTGGAGAAGAACTGCAACGCCGGGCAAATCGCGATTGCATGGGTGCTGGCGCAGGGTAAGGACATCGTGCCGATTCCGGGCACCAAGCGGCGGGAGTATCTCGAGGAGAACGTCAGATCGCTTGACCTGCGTCTTACCGAGAATGACATTGCTCGGATTGAAAAAGCATTTGCTCCCCATGTGGCGGCGGGCGACCGGTATCCGAAACATGCCATGCAGGCTCTAAACCGCTAGGGGCGCTGACGGCGATTCTCAGGAAATCCTGACAATTATTATCATGTTGAGCACCCGTGTCAACGTGTCCCAGAAAGTCTGGATAAGTCGCCTGGCGTCCCTCCTGCGTTGGTTGTAGTGTTTTAGAAACTTAATGCAATAACTTTATCGGGGAAATCAAGCCGGTTTTGCAAAGACTTTTTCTTTAATATTTCCCTGCTCCGATCAAGATAAATAAAAAGAAAAACGGAGATAACTGATCCGCTAAATATTACCGCTTGAATTGAGGCTAATATCGTCTTTTTTCAGCGGAATAGCATTTGACATATTCTGATAGCGCATTATAATCTGCTCCGGGAAAAGGGTGCCAATAGGGCTGATTTCAAAACTATGATTTGCAGTTGAACCCCGTTGGAGTTCACAACTTTAGTGTGCTTTTTATAGCCTCGATAAGACACGCTAAAGCACTGAACTCTAACATTGAAATCAGCTCAAAGTGGCAATTTGCAATTCCCTCAATAGAATATAAATCCTTGGAAGAAACATATAGAAGATGTCAACGGCAATTCAGGATCTGAAAGAAGGTGTTGTTCTTGCTGAACTTGGTGGATACGGTAACGGTCCATATTGTGCAGCACATGGGGCGAACGCGGCTCTGGCGATGATGGGGACTTACATTGTGGACTCAGGTGATGATGTCCCGTATCCCAAAGAATTTGTATTCAAGCCTGACAGGTCAGTCTATGCGCCGTATTTGCGGGAACACATAGCAGCTGGGCACTCAGGCGACACACGGATCGGCGTGAGTGTGGCGACCGTTCAGCTTTCTCATACGTTAGAATTCCTGGCAACAGCGGAGGAGGCAGGCGCAGACTATGTTTCTCTCTGTGCACATTCTTCCATGGAGATGTTCATCAAAGAGCGCCTGGGAGAAGCAATGTGCCGCCGAGAAAACGCAGCAATTCTCAAAGAGTGGGCGGTCGCAATTATCAATGCAGTGACGGTTCCAGTCATATTCAAAATCGGTTTAACCGATCCTGTGGACACAGTGGATGCCATAAACATTTTGACGGGTGTTGGTGTTCCTATAATCCATATCAATGTGGACCAGACACATCAAGGATCTAACGGACTTCATTTTCTTGAACAACTTACCGGTAGATGCCAATGCCTAATCATCGGCGGAGGTATTCAGAACATCGATGATGCCAGGCGGGTCCTCGATGCCAGAGCAAACGCTGTAGCAATCGGAACCGCCGCCATGAGGGATCCCGCTCTCTGTGCCTCTATTCAAAGAGCGCTGCGCTATGGGAAATCACACTAGACAATCTCGTCGGAAGTCTTTCGGGGGGTATCGGAGGGCATCGGGGTCGTATCTATGATTAGTTACTGCCGAAAAAGTGAAGTTTTTGGTCTATTACTCGCGCTTCTATAAGGTCAGAAGCAAGTGTCGGATTCAGGCACATCCCGTACGAAAAATCATTCCCTCACTGAATCTCCACCTCCAGCCACCACTCCACTCTGACCAGCAAAAAGCTTTCCATTTCTCTTTCTTGAAGAAACCGGTTCTTGCTTTCTCTTGAAGGACTTGCCTTGATATTCATTTCCCTTTCATCTGCTCTTCTTTTCTATAAAGCTCTATCAGTTTTGGATTGTTGCAGGAGTTAATCCAGTCTTTGGCGGAAAATCCTTTCCCATGTCCATCAACAAAGATAATATTTCCGTAGTTTTTATGGTTGCCTGGCTTGTCGCAGGCAATTCCGATATCGTGATCACTTGATTCATTTAGACCACTGGCATAAAGATAACTGACAGTTTCATCGGTAAGGGCATCCACATCTCTTGACGATTTATTTTTTGTGCTTGGGCATGTATACATTTTTGTACATTCCAAATATCCACCGGAACGTAGCATTTCAAAACCGGCAGCATTGTCCTTATCCGGAAACATGTCTTTATATTCCATGGAATACATGCGAATAGCCATAGAAATCTGTTTGAGATTTCCGAAACAATTACTTCTTCTTGCCGCTTCTCTTGCATTCTGGACAAAAAACAGGAAAACTACATATGTTACGATTGATACAAGTCCTGTCAACATTCCGGCTATGGCTATCTTTTTACCGTATTTAATTTCTGTTTTAATTTTAATCAGATTCAACAAGCCAAGGATGAAAGCCGATATCCCCATCAATGGAGCAACAAAAAATACTGAAAAATATAATAAGTCTCCTATGAATATTGGTGTAACATGTTCCAGCCATGTTTTATGGATAACATGATCTATAAGGAAAACGATAGGCAGTACACAGCAACTGAGAATACCCAGCCCCAAGCTTAAGATTGCGAGTTTTGATTTTTTCTCATTCACTGCTATATCGCCGACCCTGAATTTATTTTTAACAATAAACTATTTTCGTAACCGTTCACGGTTACCAAATTTGACGCTGGAAATCCAGCGGATGCCTATAAGATAGCATCGTTTTTCGGTAGCTTACAAGTAATCTCTTAAAAAAATCCGTTTATTTTCAAATCG
>CAIQLG010000397.1 GCA_903872565.1 uncultured Lentisphaerota bacterium
ATAGTGCTGGGAATCATAGGATTTGTGCTTCATGCAAAATATGTCAGGCCCGCCAGCGAAAAGAAAATGGAGGCATGGTTCTCCGGCAACTGGAAGAGGATCGCCATCGGAGGACTATTCCTTTTGCTTTCCATGTGTTTCTTCGGTGACAAGATCCGCAATTTCTTCGTGAAGCATCCTTCCGCGCTTTATTTCATCCTGGCAATCTTTCTCTTCTTGCTGATCGAGATCACCTCGGCGTTCAGGGCCGGGAAAAAACAGTGAATGATAGTGATTCCTTATTTGCCTGCGAAAAATGCAAACGACCGCGAAGAAAGACAAAAAAGGAAACGCCGAAAACGATCTGATCGGAATTACGTCCTGAAGTGCTTCAAATCCAGCTCGGAAATTACTGACATGTGTTTGTCTCCACTGCTAAGGGGCAAGGAGTTCTCCACGGCAGTGGCGGCTATGATGGCATCTCCTGCGCGAAGACCTGATGTCAAAGAATACTCCTCAATGTAAACTGCCGCGCGATGCCCTATTTTCTCCGTGAGTGGGAGAACCGAAAAACTGAAATCATCCAAGAATGATTTTATGAGTTTATGCTGCCTCTTATCTTTCGCCATCTGCAACAGTTCCATGTAGCTCTGAACAGAAATGAAACGCGACTCAGTGTTCTCGATTAGAGCGGCAGCTCTTTCATTCCCTCTTTGCAGCCAGATTAATATGTCCGTGTCAAATAGCATCTGCTCGTCCGTTCCGAAGCTTGTCCATGATTGACTCGACAGAACTAGCGTTCTCCGGGCACATTCCAAAGAACGGGTGTTTCCTGACTTTTTTAGTGGAACGGTGTGCCAAAAAATCCGGATGAACGATCACAGCTTTGCGGTGTCCACGGTAAGTCACCATCACATTTTCATGCCGAGCAATTGCAGAAAACACATTTTTCATGCTGTGCCTCATCTCGACAACAGTTGTTTCCATAGATTACTGCCTTATTTTCTTATATGTACTGTGTGACTATACACCAAGCCAGCATAATAATCAACATTTTTCCGTTTATTTTTAATTTTTCCTGACCTGAAACCAAGGATCTGTCATCTCGTGGGATGGATTCACATGAGGGGAGCTGTCATCTTGACGATCTTGTAAGACTCTCTCTTGTATTTGAGGGTGGAGATGACCACAGGTTTTCTGCCGTTGTAGACTTCCGGTTTTCGCCTGATGTTGTTCATCATGTCATCGTATGTTGGTTCCGTCATGATTACATATTCTGACTTGTCGTCCACGCTTGAGAAAGAATATATGTTGATTTTGGGGTCTCTTATGTAGTAGAGGTAGGGCTGATATCCGACATCGAGAATCTGGAGCATCTGATTTTCCGGGACTGAGCGGTTTATTTCTCTGGCGAAGTATTTTTTCTTTGCGAATACTCCAGCAAGCGGGATCACGAGAATGTAGAAGAAGATCATCACGAGAGCGCACTGCATTGCGGTGCCAGTGGCCAGTGTAATGGTGTCGGATGATTTTTTCATCATTTTAACGAACAGGAATGAGATCGCGGCCGCAATAAGGAGCATGACTGCTGCCAGTGCGAAGTTCGCAGGCTCCAGACCGAAGAGCATCTGTCTGTCAATTTCCCTGATCGAATGCAGGATTTTTAAAAGCCGTCCGGAATAAATAAAAATTGCCGATAATGCTATCAAGCTGATTAACAGGTAGTTAAGAATTTTAAGCACAATCCCCCATGTTTTGTTCAACATTGGGATTTCGCGGAGCGGGAGTGCGAATCCGATAAGGATGGCGGCAAGC
>CAIQLG010000398.1 GCA_903872565.1 uncultured Lentisphaerota bacterium
AAAATAATGCATTCATAATTTTCAAAATGCCTTTTTTTATTTCCATTCCAATTCCATGCGTCTTTGCCTTTTCTTAACCCAAAACCAATAATCCACTAATCCAAAAATCCATCAATCCGTCATCCTGTGGGATGACTATGTCCTTTTTCATTAATTATACTTGATAGAAAATGCAAATCAACGACTTAACTAATGTTTCTAATGCTCTACATGCTTTTTTTACAATAAAATAATATTTTGAAATCTTTATCCATGCGTGATATATCCCAAAATATAGTTTATCGGTCGTCCACATGTGTCCCGTCCGTGCCTGGCCCCATGCAATTCCCCTCGTCCGGCAATTCGTCTTTGGCGGCAACGATTTGCGGCGGGCCGATTTCCACCGTCACGTCCGCATCTTTTCTGACCACAGCTCCGCTCGCCAGGACTGGCATTCCATTGTAACGTAACATTCGAGCCTCCTTTCTCACAGTTAGTGCTACTCATAACAGACCGTTCGGCAGGCGTTTCACGTACACCTTGACACTTGATACCTTGAACGTAGTGTAAAAATAAATATCTTGTCCTTTGCCTCAGATTGAGGCATTGATCACTCCGCCGGCTTTCCAAGTTTCTCCAGTTCCTTTTTCGCCTTCGCTTTATCGACAGAGCTGCATTTTTCGGAGGCGATGATCTTATTGTAGGCGGCGATGGCCTCGTCGGTCTTTCCGGATTTGGCGAGGAGATCGCCCAGGGCGAAGTAGGCCTGGCTGATGAGGCCACTGTCATGAACGTAAACGCTCTGCCGGTAGGCAGCGATGGCCTCGTCGATCCTGCCGGCCTCGGCGAGCGTCTTCGCGATGGCGATATATTGAACCTGGCTGATACCGATATCACGCATCCTGTTCAGAACGTCAAGCGCCTCGTCGTATCGCTTCTGTTCCCGCAGATAGTCTGCGGCGTCTAAAAAGCTGTCCATGAAGGATGGATCCCACTTTGATCCCCCGCGTATATTCGTGATTTTCATGTTGACCGAAAACGCCTTCTCCTTGTTCCTGAGAAGCTGCCCCTCCAGGACGGCCAGCGCGCGCAAGATGGCCACGTTCAGGCAATCCGTGTTGATCAACTCCGCCGCTTTCTCCAGGTCTTTCTCGGCGGCCTTGCCGCTGTCCGTTTTGTAGTATGCGTAACCCCGATAGTACAACCCCATGCTCCGAATATCTTCGTCCTTAGTGGCGCTGCCGTTACTGGTAAAGAGGGACAGTATCGCGAGTCGGCGCGGCGGCCAGGCGGCAATGTCCTCGGTGCCAAAGCCGCTGACAATTCCTTTGTAGTCACGCGCCGCGAACATAATTTCCATTTGGGCATATATTGAGTAGGGCTTGTCGTCGATGGCCTTCGCCAGCGCCAGCCCCTCTTCCAGTTTGTCCTTCTGGAGTCCCACTGCGGCGGCGATGCGGGCCTGCCACATATTTTTTTCGATGGGGTCTCCGGCTGTGGCCGCCAGTTTCTCGAAGGCCTCGCGCGCCTCCGGATATTTCTTCCAGCTAAAACTCGATTCCGCCGTGCGCTCCTGGTATTTCCGGTGGAAATCCACGTTGCAATCCGCGGAAAAGGCAAACACCGCCCAAGGCAGAATGAACGCCGACACACTTCGCTTCATCAGCGACCCGACAACAAAACTCCGTTCCATACGATCAATATTTTTCATCGTCTCCTCCCTACTTCTTGTAATCCGGATCGTAACCAGGCCTCAGTTCCCTGAGTAAGTAATGCGCATAAAAATAATTCTCCTTTTCCTTGACGATCGGTTCGATCTCTTTCCAGAGCGCGCGCACCCGGTCGGCAGCTTCCTTGTCCTCGCCATTGCTATTTTTATACCGGGCCATCAAATCCAGAACCTCGTTCATCTTCCGCGTGAACTCCAGCCCGGCGCGCACATGCGCGATCCGCCGGTGGTAGATCTCCGGGGCCTTCGCCACCCCCGCGTCCGCCTCGTCCAACAGGCTGGAGGCCCGCTTGTAAAACGCGGAATCATAGGCCTGCGGGAATGTGAGTTTGCCGTCAACCTTCCGGTTGCGCGTCTCCTCCAGCAACGTCCAGTATGCCTTCAGTTGCCCGGCGGCCGGGCCGAATCCGCGCCGGTAGTAGTCGTCCATGATCGCGTATCCGTCCTGGTAAGGATTCCAGGCCAGATGCGCCAGCAGGTAGTAGAGCGGCCCCTGCGTCGGCCAGCACTCTTGCATGGTATCGAACAATATGCCGGTACAGTTGTGGTCTGCCACGAAACGAAACGTCTCCATGGCCCGATTAAAGGGCACGTCGGGCAGCATCAGGTGATAGCCAGCATAACCTGGAAGATTTGGCCGATAGAATATTTTTGCGCCCATCGCCGCCCAGTCGGCGATCTGTTGCGAAGACTTCTCGTTATAGCTACTTTCGATGTCGTTGTCTCCCGAACCCGCGAACCAATTCGAGGCATGCGCAATGATCACGTTGGCATCCGGCCTGTTCTTGAGCGGCGCTGGCGTGGTTGGGCCATAGCCAAAAATTTTGACGTAATAGTCCTTGTCCGGATAGCGCTGCCGCAGTTTGCGCGCCAGGATGTTGGCGAACCTCACGTCACGGTCGCTCAGCGCCACGTATTCCTCGATCAGACCGCTCCACGTCAGGAGCCGCTTCTTCGCCTCGGGCACATCCCATGCCAGGCATTTCTCGCAGATGCAAGGTCCACAGCTGGCGGCATCATTGGCAGCCGCGTTGAAAAAGGTCCGGGTCGGATCCGCTTCCAGTTGTTTCGCCACATCGTCCAGCCATTGGTCCCAGACGCCGGGGTTCGACTGGCAGATCTTGGAGTTGGGGATCGGATAGCCGCTACGGGTGCCATCGGGCTGGAGGGCGAAATATTCCGGATGCGTCTCGTGGAACCGCTCCCACCAGTCGCCGAACCCGTGACCGCCGACGGCATTGTCAAGCCTGTACCCTATGTTTGCCGAGTCAAGCTGCATGCGTTGCAGACGCGCCCAGTCCTGTGCACAGCCGGCCCTTGACCCTGGAGCTGAAAGAGCGAGAATCCCGCTGCGCAGACGGATCTGGGGATGATAGCGATATTCGAAGGGCGCGAAGGCGATCTTTTCCTTCCGGATAATGTCCTCGCCCGTCTCACCCGGCCAGAGCCAGCGCACGTCCAGATCATCCTGGATAAACGTGTACACCGCGTTGACCGTGCCGTATTCCTGCTGCCAGTTGATCGGCTTTTTCCAGCGGGTGAGCGCCGTCAGATGCTGGGGATTCCACCGGTCACGGCCGG
>CAIQLG010000399.1 GCA_903872565.1 uncultured Lentisphaerota bacterium
TCCACTTGAATGACGCGGAGTTCATCTACCCTGGCACGGAGTTGCGAATGGTCTACAAGATGCTCGCACCGGCATCGTCCGGTGACTGAAAACCATACAACCTCTTTTTCCACGAATCAAGAAGTCTGAAGTTGGCTTCAATCCCGCCTTTTAAAAAAGCAATTTGGATAAACTTGTACAATAGCAAAACTGTGCCGCTGCCCAGGTACAGAAGTCCGGCCAGTTGAAGAGGCGGGATATCACCAAGAAGCAATTTTGAAAACGGGGCGCTTGCCCCAAAGAGAGCCGCCGCAATTATGGCATAACCCCGTGAATCTATTTTCATAATGTTTCCAATTTTTCAATTTCAGTCTGTTGCTGAAATTGAAACCATTTAAATATTCAAAATTTCTTTTGAATATTTAAACCATAAAGCTGACGGACTATCTTGTCGGACGCATCTCCGTTGCCGTAGGGAAGAGATTTGTTCTCCACAGGGGGATTTTTTGCGAAATTCGCAATTGCGGACAAGATTCTATCCTTGTCAGCGCCAGTGATGACGTTCCACCCAAGCTCCACTGTCTCCACCCACTCGGTCTCGTCTCGCATTGTCACGCATGGAATCCCGAAGAAAAATGCCTCTTTTTGAACTCCTCCAGAATCTGTGAGAATGAATCTGGCATTTTTTTCAAGTATCAGCATTTCGAAATAACTCAGGGGGGCGACAGTCCTGACCGCCGGTGAAAATTTCAGACCATGAGTTTCAAGGAACTTTTTTGTCCTCGGATGGACAGGAAAGACAATTGCATACTTCTTTGAAGCCTCGTTCACTGCCGCGACAATATTTGCAAGCCGTTCCGGGCAGTCGGTGTTTTCCTGCCGGTGGCATGTCATCAGGATGAATTTTTCTTTTTCCAGGGAAAATTTTCCCATGATGTCGTAATGTTTTTCTGCGATTTTTTCAAATTTCAGTGAACAGTCGTACATCACGTCCCCGACCAGTAATGCGGTGTCTCCCCTGCCCTCGTTCTTGAGATTTTGAACCGCTGTTTCGGTGGAGCAGAAATTGAAATTGCAGATGTGATCCGCCACCACCCTGTTAATTTCCTCGGGCATTTTTCTGTTGAAGGATCTCATTCCAGCCTCCACATGGGCACAGAGGATATTGAGCTTTGCCGCAGCAAGCGCACCGGCAAGTGTCGAATTCGTGTCACCATATATCAGAACACAGTCAGGTTTCTCGTCGATGAGGACTTTTTCTATTTTTTCGAGCATTTTTCCGGTCTGAGTGCCGTGCGAGCCAGATCCTGACTCGAGATTGTATTTTTCCCTTGGAATTTTGAGTTCTTTGAAGAAGATCTCAGACATTTCCGGATCATAGTGTTGTCCCGTATGGACTATTATTTCTTCAAGCCCGTGCAGTTCACCCGCAAGTTCCGCGAATTTCGCGGAAACGACGGCGGCCTTGACGAATTGCGGCCTCGCACCTATTATCGTACAGATCTTCATATGATACTCCAGTATAGGCAACAATATTATGAATCCGTCCCATTTGCAACATGAAAAATATTTATCGAAAAACAAAAACCAGAAAATATTACTTTTTCTGCGTCTCCCCTGTATTCTTCATCACAGCATCGAGTATTTGTGACTTTGTTTTTTCATCAATCTTATGCTTGCTGAGACTTTTCTTCAACTCCGCAACATTGTAGGGAGGATTGGAATATGCCTTGATAATGTAGCTTTCTGCATCGTTCGGGAACCTCCTCAACCAAGAACGCAAACTATATTGCTCACAGTATCTTTCAGCTTTCTGCCGATTAAGTTTTATCGCAGCCTCATACTCCGCCCGCAGGGTAGCATCCTCAATTTCTTCAGGAGCTATACCACTTGGAAACCCCGTAGCGGCTGGTGGTCTAATATTGCCGGCAGGTCTATCGTCAGGGTTCCATTTCGGATCAATAGCATCCAGCAATCGCCTCCAGGCATGAAGCCGCACTTCGACATCTTTCCTTCTACGTTCCGCAAAATTTTCATCTTTCGGCACATTGGGTCCCAACGTTGGTGTCATCACATGACCTGTCAGCTTAAGTTCCAAATCAAGCGGGATAGCATCGGAACTCTCAAGGGCGGAGAGAGCATATTTTCTGGCGAGTTCATATTGTTGCCGATCTCCCTTGAATCTTCCCGAGCCAAGCGGTCCACAAATAGCCAACATCAAGCGTGCATAGTACTCCTTGTTCCGTTGACTCCATTTATTCTGGATCTCATCGGCAAAATGCTCGTACTTATCAAGATCATTTGTCGGCCCATCGGTGAAAGATGCCTCCATAGACTTCACGCGAGCCAATTCTTGACTGTACTCCTGTGCCTCATTTACTACGGAATTAGTATCTTCACCAATCGCCATCCCCTGTCCCAATAAGAGACACGCAAGCATCACAACAATCGCTACAGTTTTTTTGCTTATCATTTTTGCACCTATCCTTTTTATATATGTTTCATCGCTTAATGGCTACATCGGATAAGTGATTGATATCTCCACTAAGTCCTAACATTACTTAGTTTTGAATGTCTATGCCTAAATTGATTTTTGAATTTTTCTTTGCGTTTATAGGATTCTCTAAAAACTTTTGTGAATCATTCTTTCCCCAATCCTTCCATTCCTTGACAATATCTTTCTTCTTCAAACAGAAATCTTTAAAAGATAGGATGACACCTCCCTTTGCGTGGGTTAGTGCCACCAATGCATAGTATGCATCATATTGAGTTTGCTCACTTTCTGCGTCAATAGCACTTAAAAGTACAGGAATACTTGATATGTCGGCATTGTTCCTCAACATGTAAATCCCTGCCTCTTGAAGTTTTGCATCTTGGGATGTCGCAAGGGAGTTGCAGGCTTTTGTAGAAAAAAGACTTGGCTGCATCATTATATTTGACTGCATTTTCATAGTATCAAGAAGTTTGTATAGCATTTCTCCGGAAATCCCGCTGTTTTCAAACTTTGAACAAAGCATGTCTTCGAAAGAAGCTATTGCACTGGGATCTTTCTGTTGCAGTAATAGTTGTAATGCAAGTCCTTTTACTCTTTGATCCTGATGTTTAGTCAACTTGGCAAGTAAAGCAGGAGGCGGCAAGATGGCAAACCTATCACAGCACGCCAAGCCAGCAATTACCACTTCAACATCTTTGTCTTCCAGACATTGGGTCAGTTCAAAAAGCATCGCGTCTTTTGGAGAAAGCTTTGAATTTAGTTGGAAATACTTAGGCAATGTCAAGAATGAGAAGTTTGTCTCCAGGGGCATTAAAACACTATTCACATACCTCAAAAAGACAAAGTAATATTTCCCGGGAGTGGGGTTTCCAGAATCAAATATCAATGAGTCGACCACTGCATTGATTGCGTTGAACGAGACTTCAATGGTGTCCTTCTCCTCCCCTTTCAATGTCGCAACAACATCGCAGCGTATTTTAATAACTCCCTCTTTCTTGTCCATATCCTCCTTTATTGTTGCCTCCCATGATTTCATCTTGACAATAAATATGCAGTCTGCTTTTTCATGTTCAGCCCAGTCAAATGCACCACCAAAGCGGGCATTTGCAGAAAAACACATCGAAAATAACAACAAGATAAATACCTTCATGTTTATATCCTCTCTATGGTTAGTCATTCATGCCTGCCATAACCACGGTATCTCTGCCATGTAATGTTTTTAATAATTATTCCTACACCTGAGATCGTAGATCCGTCACGAGCGCAACCTGCCCAATGATCAACTTTGGTTCCTGCCGCAGGATCTTTTGGCGATACAGCTGTTGGGGTATACCATGACGGGAAATATGGGTTGAATGCAATTGTATCAGTGAATGAACCTGAAGCAGTAGTCGTAAATCCATTTGGTCCCGTACGTGGCCAATCTGAGCCGGAATAGTCTCTGACAATAGAGCCTGTGAAATCTTCATTAACAGGGAGACTTGGGATAGCTTGGTTTGTTACGGTGGCAACCTGATATGTAATTATTGTTTGATAACCATGCGCTAAAGCAGTATCTACTGGTGCACCGACGGAGTGAAGGGACACAGGTGCCCACACTGTAATATTAAATTTCAATGTGACGGAACCATTGCGTATCTATCCTCAAAGCTTTTGAAGGTAAATAATAAGCGGTAATTTATTGGAATGCAAGTTCTGCATTGATTGGGGAATGGTGGACTTATCTTCTGGGGAAACGGTAATAAAATACTTTGCCTTAAGTTCAAACCTAGGTTGATGGTTTTTTTTGAAAATAAATTCGAAAATCTCTTCTGGCGCATATTTATATTGGATTTCTTTTCCGGCTCCGATGATGATTTTTTTTGAATCTTTATCACCTTCATTTTTAAGTGGAGAAGAATGATATTCTTTCTGTTCATTGGTAGGGGAATTTTCTTCAAGAGTGAATTTAAACATATCTTGCGCTTTCTTCTCATACCAAGTAAAATCCTGAGAGGGATTATTTTGTAACGAAACTAAAACAAATGGCTTATTATCATCTTCTTGCCAGATGATCTTGAGAGTCAGCGGAATGTTACTTTGTGATGTATTTTCGCCTTTCTCTGGAAGAAACGGTTTTACAGAAAGCTGGAATTCCAATTTATTTGTTTGAGTGTCTTGTTCTCCGGTCGAAGTCGTTGCATAAATTATATATTTACTGCCCAATATTAAATTATAATTCAAATATTCCTGGAGTTTATTAACATCAACTGGCATACAGGCAGTTCCTTGCTTGTCACAAAAAATCAGAAAATGAGAGGAACGAATTTCATTTTGTGTTTTTTTACACATCGCTGAAGTATCATAAATGTTTTTATCATGCAAAAGATGGTAAGTAAATTCTGAGAAAGTAGAAAAGGCATCCCAAGCGTCACTTGGGCCTGTGATTTTCAATTGGAACAAATCTCCTTCAGGTGAAATTTCTAATTTATATTGAAATTTTTGTTTTTCAGTTTGTTGATTTTGCGTGGAATCATTCGTATTTTCGGCAAAAGTTGAATTGATAAGCAAAACACTTACAAGGCTTACAAAACAGATTGTTTTTTTCATGATGTCAAATCCTTTAATTTATGTTTATTACCTTTTCCCATCCCATGTTGGATAGACCGTTGTAATTGTGTTACTGCTTTTAGTAGAACTGTCAACAGGAGTTTTCCAATGATAAGGACTACCATCTCTTTCTGAGTAAGCTTTCCAATTCCAAGTAAAAAAAGATATTGGAACATCAATCGAACCTGTTCCACCAGGATTATACATTAAATATGTTTTATAATTATCATCGACTTCAAGCTTTTTATACAAGTTTATATTGGGATAATCCTGCCCAGGGGAATCTACTCCAACTGGATATGGATAAGCGACATCAAGTTTATTGGAAACAGAGGTGATTTCTACGGAATCATCATTCTTGGTATGTATTCGACTTGAACTTTGAATTATTTGAACATATTTAAATGAACCCGGGATTTCTGTTTTATTGGGGTAAGATTCGGCATTAAATACTATTCCTTGTGTTACAGGAGAAGATTTAAACAGATACATGCCTAAAATGCCCCCTACAATAACTTGTTCTGTAGATTGCATTATGGGGTTCATCGGATTTGCTGGTTTTTTTACATTAAAAGGAACACTGCTTACGGAAATGTTATTTTCACCGTCAATAGTCACAGTCACATTTATGTTAAAGTCCGATAATCCATCAATCCAGTAAAAAGAAATATTTTGATTCGCAAGGTCTGTGTCTGGAAGCGTTGTTAAAGTAGGTCCGGAATCAGCGGGAGTCCAATTTTTGATCTTTGTGCCTGGGATGTTCCAATTATATGTAGAAGCCATACCAGAAGGAGTAACCTCTATGATAAAATCATTTTCCTGTCCGATGTAGACATCTATAGGTGAGGGACTTCCCGTTTTTGGCATTGTCACATCGAGGCCATTTCTTTTAATTTTTAAATCAACCACAACCAGCGTCATTGAATCCGTCAGATTGCCATTGTCAGTAGCTATAACTGTGTATGTTCCAGGATTCACCGGGTTTGTCCCGTCTGCACCTATAGCTCCAAATATAAGATCCCTGCCATTTGGCAAAGCAGGTATATTGCCATCACCAGTATCATTTTTTGTTACTGCCCATTTTATCGGAATTTCCCCGCCTTTCGCGGAGAAAGTCACATTATGTCCCCAGGGCAAAACAACTTCTGAATATTTATTGCCTGCATGGACGCAGAAGACATCGGCTGTTATGGACCAGTGGACTTTTTGCACTTCTCCTTGTCTGCCATTCCAAGATTTATATATATCAACATCTGTCTGAATTGGGACTCTTTGGCAAATTCGCCATCAGGACGCTGTTCGAGATATTTTTCATAACAGGCCAGCCCCTTTTCATATCTTCCATCCCACCCGACAGTCAAGTAAAGGTGCCCCATATAGAAATGGGCCATGCTTTCTATGCTTGTATTTTTAGCGAGCCTGATAGCGTTCCGATAATATCCAATTATAGTCTCCTTTGTTTCTCTTGGCTTTTTGCTATGGTCATACGGCATCATGTCGAGAGCCTTGCCCATGCCTATGTACGCCAGTGCCTTTTCGGCGTCCGAGCTCTTCGGATCGTTAATAATGTTCTGATACAGATCCCTGGCTTCCGAAAACCTTTCACAGATGTAGGTGAGTTCCGCCAGGGCGACACGGAGTCTGTTTTTGCCTTTTAGGCACTTCTTGTCCTCAATCGGGAATATCATGCGTTTGATATTGCAGGCGGAAATCAAGCGCCAATAGACATTGGGCCAGTTAAGCCCCACGAGCTTCGCCACATTGGAATCTATTACCTTCACCTGCTCGAAACATTCCCTCGCCTCGTCATATTTCCCATCCATGAACAGAAAGAATCCGACCATGAAGAGGCAGGTTTTCTCATTCTCGGAAACATACCATTCCGGAGCAGTTTCCTGATTTATAATCTCTTTTATGTCAGGCTTTCTGTACTCTATCTGTCTCCACCCATTGAGAGATGAAAGCACCCCTTTGGGAGCGGCGATTGTACGGACTTTTTCAGGCAGTGCGTACAGGTCAACTAGATTTTTCTGATCGCGCACATTCCTGAACCATTCAAGGGCTTTATTATAGTATGTGGCGGATTGCTTTTCATCCCATTTGTATTCAAGAAAGTGGCTGCCCAGCTCCATCCATGCTTCTCCCCTATACAAACCGTAGGGCTTTTCCGATATGAATTTTTCAAGTTCCTTTACTCCCGACGGCAGGGACTTGTTGCCGAATTCCCCAGCCTTCTCATTTTCAAGAAGCATTCTGTAGCAATAGAGCCTCCCCGCCTCCCTGTAGACACTTTCAGTGTATTTGTCTTTCAACTCGGACGAAAGAGGATAGGCATGGGACCAGTCCTTTTTCTCATAAAATGAACGCATTTTGACATAGGTCGCATAGGCATTGCCATAGTCGGCCTCAAGAAGATCGAAGTCAAGTAGAAAAAGGAGTGTTTCTATTCGTTTCTTAAGTCTGTTCCATTTGTCTGTTCCAATAATTGTTTCCGATTCCCCAGAAGCTGAAATCGCCTTGGGTTTGAACCATTTGTTCCCGTATTCCAAGGCGTTGTCAAGATAGGTCTTGGAACGTTTGAACTCTTTCAACTCGCGCAGAAGTTCACCCCACTGGCAAAGAGTCTCGGCCTGATCTATACCCTCCGTGCGGGATTCCGCATAGGTGAGCATTTTAAGCGCCTCTTTCAGATTTTCGCTGTTTTCCTTGTCAATCGCCTTGTAATATGCCAATTCCAAGAAGGGAAGAAGTCTGGGATTGCCGGCACCGGATCTCTCCTTGCCATATTGCCAGTCTCCGACAATGGAATATTCTCCGAAGCGGGACAATTGTTTCGCAATGTCCTTGAAGGGATTGTTGGATGTTTTCCGGGTATCAGCGCCAATGGCTTTGAACGGGGCATCTGTAATAAGTTCATATCCGCAGGCGTTGCGGGATATGCGCGCAAGGATTACGAGAGCCTCACACCCAGTATTGAATTTGGTATCTTGCAGCTTTTTGTTTGCAAACTTCGCAAGAGACGAAAGCTGTTTGATGCCTTGTTCCCTGGTTTTTTCATTTTGAAGTAGTTTTTCATCCTGAAGCAGTTTTTCGGCATCCACAGGAGTGTTTTCGAGATTGGAAATATCCTTCTCTTTGCAAAAGGAATATTGTGAACATACTGCGATGAACACGAAATAAATTGTCAGCCTTTTGACAATCCTGCGCACTTGAAACTCTCCCTGATTAATGCTAGGATACAAAATTCACAGGCAACCTAATGATTTTTTTATAGATTTCAAGCGATATTTCATTATATTTTTGAAGAGGCCAATGAAAAATTTTATTCCCACTGCCGTAATCGTTTTTCTTACATGTCAGATATTTGCAGGAGATGTCTCTCAGGACAAAACAGAAACTGATGCAATTTTCAGTGTTGGCAAGTTTAATGGGAAACCGGAAACTGCCGATTCAGCATTGGAAAAAGATGAATTCAAAACTCTCTCCAGTATTGGAAACACGATACAGGTAAAACAGAAAAATCAGTTCCCGCAGAGGCTTCAGCCAGGACAAAGAATGGCACTGTTCCTTGAAAATATTGATTCAAAAATGGATTTGCAGTTAGAGACAGCCACAGTTATTGGAAAAGACGTTAATTACGATTCAATTCCCTCAATGGAATTGCGTTATAACGGCAATGTTTTTTATCGGGGAAAACAGTTATGGGAAGGGAAGCGTTTAAGACTCTTCGTTCCGAAAATATGGAATGAGAAAGGTGTAAATGTTATTGAAATACGCAATCTTGGAATCAACCCTATTGCTTTTGACGCTTTGTCAGTTAGAAAGTATTTTAATCCCGCTCAGGCAGAAGAATCTGCAAATAAACAAATTGAACTGCCGAGTAAAATCAGGAGCATCGCATCCAGCGCCGGAACGACATCGGAAACCAACAGTATCCTCAGGGATAAGGTGACAAGATTTCTGCCGAATAAGATAATGGAATACCTGAATAACGGAGGAGAACCGTTTTCTTTTGAAAAATTTTCTGGCCTGGAAAACTTTTATGACCCATACACTGGAAAACCAATACTGGCACACTATGCTCTTGCCGCCATAGTTCCTCTTTTTGAAGGCGCACCGGAAAAGATACTTTGTGACATTATCCCTTCCGCACAAGATAATGTTTTACACGGGACGATATGGTCGGCTGTCAGGAATAATGAGAATACGATAACTCTGGCAGTTGCCACAACACCGGAAGACTTAAATAAATGCGCTGAGATTATCCTTCCCGTCCCGTGGAGCGGTGACAATGATGAAGTATCCCATTTCCTGTCGGCAAATTTGAAGACGGATTTATGGCAGAGGATTGTTCTGCCTCTCGACAAATGCGGTATACCCTGTGGATTCCGGATGGTTGGCAATCCGAAATTCCCTGAATATAAGAATGGGAACAAGGTTTCTTTCGAGATCAATGGGATTTCCGAAATTGACGACAAAAGCAGTTCGGGGCTTGTCAGCATTAGGGATCTGTCCGGCTTAGAAACTTGTGCATCGGCGGATAGCACAGTAAATGAAGGCAAGAATAAAACTGGTGAAGGCGACGGAAAGACATCAAAGTCGGCATCAATGAAAACTAAGACAATAATCCTGACGGGAAATCCTGAAGCATATTTCGAGTATCGTTATGATTTCAAAGAACCCGTAGATTTCAAGAAAGTTTCGTCCATGTCGGAGAACAAGGAGATTCAACTTATCTGGCACAAGGATGCGCAGGTGCTGGAAATAAAAGGACATTTTTCGAAGAACGAGTATCAGCCGAAGGAAGAACTGCTTGGGATATTGTCCCAGAAGGAAAAGGATATGATTGCAAAGAAGGGAATTGTACCCCTAGGAATTAAAATCAGCTATGAATGAAAAAAATAGTGAAGAAGTTTATCCATCCGAAGAAACCTATTCTGCAACTTCTGATGATTTAATTCCTGAATCTATAATGCCTGTTTGGTAAAAGTCATATTTTGCTGGACATACATTATTTGGAAAATTCATCTCTTATGCTTTTCCACCATTTTGGAGCTCTGAACCTAAGCCAGACAAACATGGCGATGCCGTTTAATATTATTGATATGGCGACAATAAGCAATGTCTGGGACAGCGATTTTCTCCAGTCAGACAGAAGGGATGTCAATAAAAGAATAGTAATGCCACCGGTTATTATGGAAACAATACCCGGAACTACGAGCTCGCCAAGGCTGATTTTGATCCTTATCTTCGAAGATGTTGCCGCATATAGAAGGATGCATATCAGAATGTTGCTTGCGACTATCGCATAAGCGCCACCGGAACTGCTCATGTGTCCGCTTTTCGTGAGAAACACGCAGAAAATCAGGCAGAAAATAGATCCTGCGGTGAGAATGTGAGTTATAAGCGGTTTTTTTTCTATGCCATCAAGTATGCTCCGTAGCGGTGTGTAGAGAAGCACAGGAATAAGCGAAAACGAAAGGATTCTGGCAATTCCTCCGGTTTCGGCGGGAATCGAGCTTCCAAACCATAGTCTTATCAGTTCGTCCGAAAGGATAAAGAGTTGGACCGTAAAGATCAGGCCGAGATGTAGAGAGACGGAAACCAGATCGGAAGTCATAGTGGAAAGCTTTTCAAAATCTTTTTCTCCCGAAAGCTTGGCACTGCTAGGCAGAAAAACCTGCCCTAGCGGATCGGTCAGATATGTCGCCGTCTGCAAAAGCATGAAGGCGCTCAGGAAAGACACGGAATCCAATCCAGATTTCATAAGAAAAAATGGAACAATATATGCAGGGAAAGAGAGCAAAAATCCGGCCGGAACTCTCGGAATGCTGTAAGAAATCACAGTTTTAAAAGATAACATCAACGATTCCTTCACATCTGAAAAACAGTGAGGAGCAAGCACAAAAATGCGGAAATAGCAAAGAAAATATCCCGTGCCGGAAACAAACAGGAAAGATTCGACTGACAGCTTGTGGAAAAAATACAGGCACAGCAGGGAAGCCGCCGGAATCAGGCCGTTCACCGTCAAGTTGAGCATATTGGCGTCCGCCATCCTTATATTCCCCCTCAGAGCCGAAAACAGCAGGACATAGCCGGAATATGCGATCAGCCAGAAAAATGTTGCCATCCTGAGTATGTCCAGATCGCCTGCAACCGGGAAGAAATATGATTTGAAAATTATCCCCGGAATAAGAACCACAGCAATGAAAAATAAAATGTTCACAAGAAAAACGATGAACAAGGTACCCTTCAGCGCCTTGGCGCGGTCGGATTCGTCTTGAGAAGAGGCCAGAAACCAGGTCAGACCCGTCCCTGCGGAAATTGTCATTATGGGAAAGACTATCGCGATGAATCTGCGGATGAAAAGGTAGTCCTCGAACTGGCTTGTGGGAAGCATTCTAGAGAGGAAGCCTGCGACAAACATGGAAAGAGCTATTACGGCACCCGATGTCGCCAGAGTAAACAACGAGTCTTTCCATGGCTTGTGCGGAACTTCAGAATTCATTTAGAACCTTTATGTTTTTGAAGTAGTGCAGGCATCCTGCCTGCGAAATGTCAGATTTGAGCCAATGGTTTTGACGAGCAAAACCCTCCATTATTATCCGCCGCAGCGGATAGAGGGCGATGCTCGTCAGATCTGTTTTCTGAGTTTTGCAATTATCTTATCTACATTAAAATACAAAATACTATAGACTTAAAAATCGTAATATCTGGGATATTCCCCTCAAACAAACTATTTCATTAAAGGTATTGATTTTTTTGAAAACATCAAGCCGTCAATTCATTTCATCTATTTTTATCATTTCTCCGCCAGCATCGCATCGAATCCGGCAATCTTGAAATGCTCGTCTTTCGTGAGAATCTTCTTGAGACCAAGTTCCTTCATAACCGACATGATAAGGCAGTCCGTGAAGGAATATTCCTGGTCGAGATGCTTTGTGCAAAATTTGGATGCCGCCTCGAAGCGCTCTGAATCAGTCCATTCAATGCGGCATACATTCGAGGAGTTTACGAGCCTTAAAAAATCGGGAATGATATGCCTAAACCCTCTTGCCTTCATCAATGTGACCGTTTCATCTATGACATAGTCCGAGGTGACAAATGAATAGACCCCGCTCCTAGCTCCTGCAAGAATTTTCGCCGCAGACCGATGCTTGCCATCATTTTTTACAAGCAGCGAATAAAAACCGCTTGTGTCTATAAAAATGTCACTTTTCATAAATCAGCCCGTCCATTGCCCCATTGTCCAGTATTGTTGGATCTTCGACTGCAAGTTCGGGCAGGGAAAAAAACGGATCATCTCCCGCAGGGAGCTTTCCGCCAACAACAGGTTCAAGCCTGATGACCGGTTTTCCCCGATATGAAAGAATCATCCTCTCCCCTTTTCTCGCCCTCATTATGATCCTCCTGGCGTTTTTTCTCAGATCAAGCATTGTCACATTTTCCATGTTTCACCTAATAAATTAGTTCAAGTTAAACTTCAAGTTATAACTTAATATAGGTAGGAAAACTGTAATTGCAAGATCAACTTCCTCATGGAAGTTCGAATCTTGAATACTAAAATTCTGTATTCCGTTTGTTTTTTTGCAAAGAAGATGTAAATATTTACCGGATGAGAAATTCGGAAAATATTTACATTGAAAGGCCTTTTATGAAAGCAATAGTCAAGAAAAAATCCGAACGCGGGCTCTGCCTTGAGGATGTTCCCGTCCCCGAACCCGGCATCAATGATGTCCTTATAAAAATCCATAAGACCTCCATATGCGGCACCGACGTCCACATATACAACTGGGACAAATGGGCGCAGAAGACGATTCCAGTCCCGATGGTGATAGGACATGAGTTCGTCGGCAAAGTCGAGGCCGTGGGAAGCAATGTGCATGACTTCAACAAAGGCGATATTGTCAGCGGCGAAGGCCACATCGTCTGCGGACGCTGCAGAAACTGCCTGGCCGGCAGAAGGCATCTTTGCAGGAACACGAGCGGAGTCGGAGTCAACAGACAGGGAGCTTTCGCAGAATATCTGTGCATCCCCATGAACAATGTGTGGTACTGCGATCCGTCAATTTCGATGGACATCATTTCCTGCTTTGATCCGCTCGGCAATGCCGTCCATACCGCGCTTTCCTTCGATGTTCTCGGCGAGGATGTCCTCATAACCGGAGCAGGTCCCATCGGCATAATGGCAATTGCGATTGCAAAACACGCAGGTGCCAGATATGTGGTGATAACCGATGTGAACCCCTACAGACTCGAACTTGCCAAAAAGCTCGGCCCGACCCGCACCGTCGACGTGTCCAAGGAAAAACTCGAGGATGTCGCCAAAGAGCTCGGAATGAAGGAGGGATTCGATGTCGGCCTCGAAATGTCCGGCAGCCCGGACGCCTTCAGAAGCATGCTCAAAAATATGTGCCATGGCGGTAAAGTCGCGATGCTCGGAATCCCCACCGGCGAGATGGCGATAGACTGGAACACCGTCATTTTCAACAGCCTTACCATCAAGGGCATATATGGAAGAGAAATGTACGAGACCTGGTACAAGATGACAAGCATGATCCAGACCGGACTCGATATTTCGCCCGTGATAACTCACCGATTCCCATATCATGAATTTGAAAAGGGATTCGAGGTGATGAACTCCGGCAAATCCGGAAAAGTCATCCTCGAATGGGACAAGATTCGCTGAATACGTCCAAATCAAATTCGAAATCCGAATATCGAAATCCAAAACAAACTGGGAAAATTTAAAAATAATTATAATTCAAATGTTTCAAAAATTGTTTACAAATTAAGTTTTATTCCTTTCGAGCTTGTTTCGGATTTCGAACTTCGCGCTTCGGATTTAATGTTTCAAAAAAACGTGCAGGGAAAAAATGATATGACGGTTACTAGTACGGAAACTAAAAATTGTTAATATTTTTTGTGCCTTATGTGCTTTTTTGTGGCAATATGTTGATCGGCTGATTTACTAAAGGAGAAAATCATGAACATAGCTTTTCAGGACAGGCTTCAGGAACGCATCCTCGAAATGGGGAAGAAAGGAACTCTCAAGATACAGCGCCATCTCGCATCTCCGATGGATGCCAAAGTTGTAATGGAGGAAAAAGGCAAGATCATCATTCTTTCCTCGAACAACTATCTCGGACTCTCGAGCAATAAGAAAGTCATCCGCGCCGGAATAAAGGCGCTTAAGAAATATGGTGCCGGAACCGCCTCCGTGCGGTTCATCTGCGGAACATTCTCCATACATCGCGAACTCGAAGAGGAAATCGCCTCTTTCATGAAGACGGAAGCGGCTCTGACCTATGTCTCATGCTGGGATGCCAATATGGGGTCGATACCTGTCATAGCACAGGAAGGCGATGCTATAATTTCGGACTCCCTGAACCATGCGAGCCTGATTGACGGATGCCGCATGTCTAAGGCCAACCGCCAGATCTACAAACACGCCAACATGACGGAACTCGAGGAATGCCTGAAAAAAGCCGAAGGCGCAAAAACAAAACTTATCGTGACGGACGGCGTTTTCAGCATGGAGGGCGACCTCGCTCCTCTTCCAGAAATAGTCCAGCTTGCAAAAAAATATGATGCCGTAATTCTAGTTGACGACTCCCATGGAATCGGAGTGATGGGAAAAACCGGCCGAGGCACCGCGGAACATCTCGGAGTTCTCGGAGAGATTGACATTATTACCGGTACGCTCGGCAAGGCACTTGGTGGAGCGGCGGGTGGCTTCGTTGCATCAGGCAAACCGCTTGTAAATATGCTGTCGCAGGTTTCCAGACCACAGATTTTC
The DNA here is from genome assembly GCA_903872565.1 of uncultured Lentisphaerota bacterium. Lineage (GTDB taxonomy): Bacteria > Verrucomicrobiota > Lentisphaeria > Victivallales > GWF2-50-93 > CAIQLG01. The sequence goes on from CAIQLG010000399.1 coordinate 14,862, forward strand.
TCGAACGCCCTTCCCCCGACTGTCGCCGGAAGCGCCCTCCAGGCGATCAAAGTACTGAGAGATAAACCCGAACTAGTCGAAAAACTTCATTCCAATGTGGATTATTTCAGAGGACAACTGAAGAAAATGGGCTTCAAGCCGCTGGAAAGCAAGTCCGCGATCATCCCGATAATAATTGGAGAAACTTCACAGGCGATAAAACTCAGCGGAGCGCTCCTCGAGGAAGGAATTTTCGTTACAGGATTCGGATTCCCGGTCGTCCCGGAGGGAACCGCAAGGATCCGCATCCAGATTTCCGCCGCGATGAACAAGAAAATAATGGACAAGGCGCTCAAAGTCTTCAACAAGGTCGGAAAGAAATTCCAATTGATATAATTAGATATGAACGTCCAACATTGAACGTTCAACTTCAAGGTAAACAGCGATTCATTTCTTCTCAACCCAGAGGGTTGGCAGCCATTAGCCGGTGGTTGAAGTCGAAGAATGAGACTGACACCACCGGTATCAGGAAATTAAAATAACGCACCCCGCAGGCGGTGCCAGAAAACATATTGAATTTTCTACGACACCCTGCCGGGGTCGGAACGCTTTTTATCTCTATGCCCGGGGGTGTCGCCCAAGACGGGCTCACCACCCGGCTAATCGCTATAATCCCTCCGGGATAATTTCATACGTCCTGTTTTGATCTATTCCTTAGCAGGTACTGGAATCGGGTTCGGTTGCACTTCGCTCAGGACAGGCTTGTCGGAAACTGCTACAGAGGATATTTTCCCCTCAATGCATTCGTAAATGACATCTATCAGCCTCTGGTGTGTAATGTTCGGATCTGGAACGATAAGGCATCCTATATCTGGATTAACTGATGAAACCTTCTGTAGCGTATCGTGAAGATTGTTATTGTCAACAATCTTGCCGTTTAGGAAAGTCTGATCCTTTTTTAATTCGATACGTAATAGACTAGAGTCCATCCATAGATTATTACTCTCGACAGGCGGTATTAAAATACGAAGACTCTCTTTCCGGTTAGTATCTTTCACAATTGTGATAAAATAGAATTTATAAATGTTTAATTCTTTGAACATATTAATGACAGGAGATATATCCTTGAATAAGCAATTCTTGTCAGCCCACATCCGGATGGGATTATCAGCTCCTTGATTAGTAATGGATTCAGAAGTTATATTTTTTAGTTTATCAATAGAAATTGGGGTGTCGATGATTTTAATCGTCCCATCCCTGAGAATGTAAAAATTCACTTCCCATGGCTCTCTAGAGCCAGAAAAATCATGAGAAGTTGGAATGAGAGGAAGATCAACAATTAGTATTCCATTCGGAAATTTCTGATAAAAGCAGCATATAGTAATTCCCAGGACAAGTATAATCAGCAAGATTGAAAGCCACCCCACAAACCTCAAGGGTGATTCCAATTGCCTGAATCTTTTTACCAATCTCTTCATATTTTTATAATTGAAATTTTTGTTGTCAGCAATGCATCAGAGTTTTTGGGGAATTTTACTGTAGCCGCCCCCATGTTGGGGGCGAACACGGCCAACATGGCCGTTACTACAACTAATCTAATACAAAAGACGCATTACAATCGTTAAATTACTTACAATTTCAATCTTTCGATGATCTTCGCGGCGATCTTGTCTCTCTGATCGTCGCTGTCATATTTTTTCTGACGCCAGTTCCAGTGGAAGCCGTCGTCGGCATGTCTCGGAATGACATGGAGATGGGCATGCATCACAACCTGGCCGGCGCATGTGCCGTCGGCAAGATGAAAATTGTAGCCGTCCGCATTAAGCGCTCTTTTCAGGGCGACTCCGAGTCTGGCGCTAACCGTGAACATTCTTCCTGCGGTAGCCTCCGGGATTGTCGAGGCACTTGTATGATGCTCCTTCGGGATCACGAGCAGGTGTCCATAATTTATCGGGGAGATGTCGAGAAATGCAAGAACAAGTTCATCCTCGTAAAGTTTTGTCGAGGGAATTTCCCCCTTCCCTATCTTGCAGAAAATACATCCATGCATGTCAAATCCTCCTGTATATCTGATGAAATTAATCGGCTATGCCGAGGCTTATGTAGCCGCCTCCACCTGTCCCCCGTAGCGTCCTTGCGAAGGAGGATGTTGGAGGCGACTGCACGGCCAACATGGCCGTGGCTACAAACTTCCTATACCACCCAATATCCTGTCTATGATACAATTCCTTCAATCTTCATAGAATACTTCATTCTTCTACGCCTGTCAATAAGTTAAGCTCTTATAAAAATCAAAGACACACGCTAAAGCCGTGAACTCCAACAGATTTCCAGCTTACAATCTTCTACGTCTTAAATTGGCCGCGATGTCCTCAATTTGGATTAACGTATTTCTGGATTACTGTATGATTGTGTTTTGGTAAACGTTAAGCTTGGGAGCTTTGATGCTAAAAGTAGGCCAAGTCTCGACATGTCACGCCGGAGTGCCTTGGCAAAGGCGGATGAGACTTGCCATGTCTGGTTTCATCGAAACCAGACCTACTTCTGCGAATTGCGCAGGATAGACACAATATAAAACTATACTCTCTTCCTTAACGAGTTTTATGCATATCTTATTGATTTGGAACAATCCAATAATCCATAGGTTCGCATCATTTTATGGACGAAAAAGTCGGAAAAACAATTGTCGGCGGGGAAGCCGCGGGGAAGCGGCTTGATCACTGGCTGATCTCCACTTTCCCATACCATTCCAGAAACGAATGGCAAAAGAATATCCATAGCGGACTACTTCTTGTCAACGAAAAAAAAGTTCTGCCATCCTATAAATTGAAAAATGGTGACACCGTTTCCTACAAACCGGTGAAAGAAGAACCTTCCGTTGATTTTAATTTCGAGATCATCCACGAGGAGGAAGAATTTTTAATTGTCAACAAGCCTGCCGATCTTCCATGCCATCCGGCCGGCCCATATTTCAAGAACACCTTGTGGTTCGGGCTCAGGAAAAAATATGGCGAGATTTTCATTGTAAACAGGCTCGACCGGGAGACATCCGGCATCACAATAGCCGCGAAAAATGCGTCCGCATCTGCGAAATTCGCAGATTTGTTCTCCTCCGAAAAGGGAAAAATATCAAAGGAGTACATCGCAATTGTACACGGATACTTTCCAGAACACCTTGAAGCTGAAGGATTTCTGTGTCAGGACAAAAACAGCGAGATTCGCAAGAAGAGAAAATTTGTCCACGAAAAAGTGGAAGACGATGGCAAATATGAATCGTGTTTCACCCAATTCAGCCTGCTTTCAAAAGCTGGAGATCTCAGTGTGGTTCTTGCACAGCCAACGACGGGAAGGCTTCACCAGATCAGGGCGACATTGTGTTCTCTCGGATTTCCAGTTGTCGGCGACAAGCTTTATGGCGTGGACGACAAGCTCTATCTGAAATTCATAGAGGGAACACTTGACGACGAGGACTTAAAAAGGCTGGTGATTGGAAGACAGGCTTTGCATGCTTCTAAAATATCGTTCGTCTCGCCTTTCGATGGAAAACCTGCGGAATTCGCATGTAACCCTGGAGGCGAAATGGCGGAATTGGTAAAATTTTCCCCTGGAAAATTTTAAGTACAGAATTCATGATATATCGCAATTGCCCTTGTGCCTCTTTATCGGTCTCGGGGTCGGGATCGGGATCAGGATCGAATATTACTTCAGTTTTCCCCCTTATCAGGAAATCTGATACCAAGTTGCAATAAACAGTCAAGTCGATAAAGTGCCGTGAAATCTACTGTAGCCGCCCCCATGCTGGGGGCGAACACGGCCAACATGGCCGTGGCTACAACAAATCTTTATTCCATCAATTGCAAATTAGTATGAATTTACAGGTCGGCGAGTCTTCTCTCGTTTTCGAGCACGTGAATCTGCTCCAGGAGCATATCGAGTTCGCCCTCGAGAAGTTTTGGAAGATCGAACACTGAAATTCCGTATCGGTGATCTGTTATGCGGTTCTGTGGAAAATTGTAGGTGCGGATTCTTTCACTGCGTTCTCCGGTTCCCACCTGCGATTTTTTTGACGCTGATTGTCTTGCGGCCTCCTCCTGCTGTTTCGCCTCGAGGAGCCTGGCTCTGAGAATCCTCATGGCTGTGTCCCTGTTCCTGTGCTGGGACTTCTCCTGCTGGGACGCCACGCTGAGCCCTGTGGGAATATGCGTGATCCGCACGGCGGAATCCGTCCTGTTCACATTCTGACCTCCGGGGCCCGACGACCTGAAAGTGTCCATCTTGAGATCGGAAGGTTTGATGTCTATTTCCACCTCTTCGGCCTCGGGCAGGACTGATACTGTTATTGTGGAAGTATGTGTCCTGCCGCTGGATTCGGTGATGGGCACGCGTTGCACCCTGTGAACCCCGCTCTCGAATTTCATTTTATAATATACATTTTCTCCAGAGAGCGAAAAGACCACTTCCTTTATTCCGCCGAGCCCGGTCTCAGTGAGATCAAGAACCTCGTGCGTCCAGCCGTTCTTTTCGGCAAATCTTGTGTACATTCTGAACATTTCCGCCACGAAGAGGGCAGCTTCCTCGCCACCCGCAGCAGGCCGAATCTCTACAATCGTGTTCTTCGTGTCGTTCGGCTCCGGAGGAATGAGGGAAATCTTAATTGCGTTTTCCAGTGAAGAGACATCCTTTTCGAGATTCTGGATATCATTCCTTATCAGATCTTTGAACTCGTCGTCCGTCTCGGATTCAAGGAGAGCGCGGTTCTCTTCCAACTGTTTGAGCATATCGTTCCATTTCTCGTAGTCGGCGAGCACCTGCGAAATTTTGTTTCTCTCCCTCGAGAGACTTTTGCACTCCGCAGGCCTGGTAAAAATGGACGGATCGGCAAGTTTTGCCTCCAGCTCTTCAAGACGCCGCTTGAGATTTGAAACAGCCTTTGTGATCTTTTCAGGTGTCATAGTAGTGTCCGGACATGAAAAACCCGTCGGGCAGACAATTTGAAATCTGCATGCGACGGGCTTGTTCTGCTATTCTTCGGATTTCATTCCATAGCGGCGACGGAATTTTTCGACTCTTCCCGCAGTGTCAACAAGCTTCTGTTTTCCGGTGAAAAACGGATGGCACTTGGCGCAGATACCAACCTTGACTTCTTTCCTGGTCGAGTTGGTTTCCCACGTCTCTCCACAGGCGCAGGTGATTTTTGCACTGCCATATTGCGGATGGAAATTCTTTTTCATTTAGTAATACTCCAAAATTTAGCGATAAATTGCATTTCGAGCCAATAAATCTAGTTTAATTTGCCAGTTATGCAATTAAATTAAGAAAAAAAACAAGGAAATATTGACAATGCCTAAAACCAAGACCAATTCAAGACCTCTCTGGGCACCCTGGAGAATTGAATTCATACGTTCCGAAAAAGCCGGGAAGTGCTTTCTCTGCAATAAAAAAGACGAAAAGTCAAGCCCGGACGAGGAGCTTGTTATATTCAGAGCCAAATTCAATTTTATCATATTAAACCGCTTTCCGTACAATTCTGGACATCTCATGATAGCACCCTACAGGCATATCGCCGACCTCACCGCTCTGGGGAAAAACGAATTGCACGAGATTATGGATCTAATGGTCAGAAGCCAGAAAACCCTTCAGAGGGCAATGTTTCCGGAGGGTATCAACGCCGGCATCAACCTCGGAGCTGCGGCAGGTGCCGGGATCAAGGACCATCTACATTTCCATATCGTTCCGAGATGGGTTGGAGATGCCAATTTCATGCCTGTGATCGGCGACATCAGGATAGTCCCGGAATCCCTCGCCAACACCGCAGAACTCCTCAGAAAATCATGGGAATGAAGAAAGTCAGACAGGAATGTCCGACCTACAATTTCCCATTGCTATGGACTTAACCGGTTGTCGCCGGAACTTATGTAGCCGCCTCCATGTTGGAGGCGTTCACGGCCAGCATGGCCGTGGCTACAAGTTTCAAGCCATACAGCGAAACGGCCAACATGGCCGTGGCTACAAGTTTCAAGCCATACAGCGAAACGGCCAACATGGCCGTGGCTACAAGTTTCAAGCCATACAGCGAATTTGCCCAAAATACAATTCCTCATGCAATTAAACTATACAATTTGCTAATCTCTTCCCAAGTATTATCTTACTCGGTTTGTAATGCGTTATTTTTTTTTGGCAATAGGCACCCATGGAGGGACGGCTTCCACGCCGTCCACTCGCGGTCGGGGTGGAACCCGACCCTCCACGGATTGCGAAAAAATAAAGACCGGCGCGTTACCTTGGTTTGTTAATAAACTGGAAAATTCTATTGAAACAGAAAAGGAGAGGATTATGAGAATTAGAATTGGACTTCTTGTGACGGGTCTGGCTCTCTTGGCGACTTGCATTGCCATGGCGGAGGACAACTTTCAATCCATAGTTGGGCCGGTCAAAGTCGGAGCTGTCACACAGTTGTCCCCTCTCGAAGTTCCGTATATCACCTGGGGCGGCGATGTCGCCACTTTCCATGCCAACGGCGGGCTTACCACAAAGAAAGACTCCATCTACAACAAGCTCGGATTGAATATCAAGCTGGTTCCCGGCGACAATTTTATCCAGCAGGTGAGGGATTACATGTCCGGGAAAACTCCTTTTCTGAGAGGGACATTCCACATGATCGGGCTTGCCTCGGAGATGATTGCCTCGGATCCCAGAACCAAGGGTGTCGTGATTGTACAGATGACCTGGTCGGCCGGCGACCACTGCGTAGCACGCAAGGAAATCAAGACGGTAAAGGATCTCAAGGGCAAAAGTGTCGCTCTGCAGAAATGTGGACCACACATCGGAATGCTTGACGATATTCTGAAGACATCGGGTCTCGGATGGGATGACATCAAGGTGGTATGGGCGGATGATCTTACGGCATCACCCAGCAGCCCGGCTGAAATGTTCAGGAAAAATCCTTCGATCGATGCGTGTTTCGTGATTTCCCCCGACATGATAGGGCTTACAGGCGGACTTCAAAATACTGGTTCGGGAGCCGAAGGAACTGTTGCCGGAGCGAGAGTTCTTGTCTCTACGGCCGAGCTTTCCCGTTCGATAGCGGACGTCTATGTCTGCAGGAAAGATTTCTACGATCAAAACCGCGAAACCGTGTCCAAGTTTGTGGCGGGCTATCTGAAGGCTTGCGAGGATGTCATAGATCTTAAAAAGCAATACGAGGCGAAGGGATCGCAGAGTTATCTTGACCTGCTTAAAATGGCTCAGGACATCTATGGGAAGCAGACTATTCCCACGCTCGAGGAGGATGCCCACGGCCTTATCTGCGACTGCACGTTTGTCGGATATCCCGGAAACGTCGCATTTTTCAATCAGAAGGACAACATGCACGGCTTCGAGAGCTTCCAGAAGTCGGCGCTTGATCTTGCCACCAGCCGTGGCTATGCGAAAGTGCGCTCCGGGTTGATTCCATCAGGGCTGGAATGGAATTCCTCGCTTTTTACAGATTTGCTGACCAAGACGCAGGCCGGGAAAAAGGATAAGTTCCGTGCAGAGGCGGTAATCGATGAAATAGAGTCCTTAAGTTCCGGGGGGAAACTCGATGACAGAACGATATATTCCTTCACAATAAATTTCAAGCCGAATCAGAGCGACTTCACGGTAGTCGAATACGGGGCTGATTTCCAGAAGGTGATGGAGCTTGCCGACAAATATGGCAATGCCGTCGTCGCAATCCGCGGCCACGCCGATCCGACCAAGACCCTTGTGGATCTTATCAATGCCGGAATGAAAAAGGGAATTCTGGTCCGTTCTGGAAGCAAATCAACCGGCTATAAATATTCGCTGAATGGAAAGCCCCTCGACCTGGAGGCCACCAAGACCATCTGCGAACTGATCGAGAAAGGCGAACTGGACGGTGTGCCGGAATCCAATCCCCGTGAAGTGATGCAGGCGGCGCTTAATCTATCGAGAAAAAGAGCCGAAGCGGTGCGCGACTCCATCATAGAATATGCGAAATCCAAGGGAGTTGAAATTGACAAGTCACAGATCCAGCCTCTCGGGGTGGGAATAAGGGAGCCGTTCATCGCGAAACCGGCAAACATGGCGGAGGCCGAACAAAACATGAGAGTCGAGTTCAGAATTCTCCGAGTGACGGCAGAGGCGATGCAGCAGTCCGATTTCGACTACTGAAAAACGGGAGATAAATCCGATGAAAAATATGCTCTGCAGTCTTTCCATAATGTTGCTAGTGGTTCTTCTTGCATCACGGCTCTGCTCGGAAGACATCTATTCCGACAATATCGTCATAATTCTTGACGGGTCAGGATCAATGGGCGATCCTATGAAAAGCAGCCAAAAATTCACGAAGATGGATGTTGCCAAAAAGGCCTTGAAAAAGGTGTCGCAACAGATTCCCGACGGCACAAAAATAGGGCTTTTGGTTTTCGACAACCATTCTTCGGAGGGCAAGTCCCAGTGGAATTATCCGCTTGGAGCATTGAACCGTGCGAATCTCGCAGAAGCGATAGACAAAGTTGTTTCCGGCGGTGGAACCCCGCTGGGCGAACATATAAAGATTGGAGCGGACCGTCTGCTCGAGGAAAGGAAAAAACAATATGGCTACGGGACATACCGGCTCCTGATTGTGACCGACGGAGAGGCCACCGATGCGAAAGTGATGGAAAACTATGTTCCGGAAGTGATCGCACGCGGCATCACGATGGATGTGATCGGGGTTGACATGGCCGCCCTGCACACCCTGTCGAAAAGAGCCCATTCATACCGCAAAGCGGACGATCCTGCATCTTTGGCAAAGGCGCTTTCCGAAGTCGTAGCCGAAGTGTCAGGAAATGCTTCCAGCAAAGCGATGGTGGACGGCGATGAAGCTTTTGAAACATTGAAACCTATCCCTTCTGAAATGGTGATGAAAATGATCGATTCCCTTGCAAAAAGTGGAAACGATCCCATAGGTTCGGTGAAGGCATCCAATGAATCGCACGATGGAACCGGAAGTCAGAAGCAGTCTCCAGCAGGATCTACTCAGACAAACAAACAAGGAAAAGGTTGCGGTTCCGGATTTTTCTATTTCGTAATCTTCGTGTTTATTCTTATGATTTTCAGGCGTCTGAGAAAAACTTCCAACCACCACAAGGGGTGACACGATGGCAGATGAAAATACCGCGAAACGGCTTCTTGCGCTGGTGCTGGTCTGGTTGCTCGTTGCAGCACTGGCCGCAGTGACATATAAAGTCCTGATAAAGCCCATCCTCAATAAGAAGAAGGAAGCCAAAACAGGCTCAGAAAGCAAGTATAAATGTGACATAAGCATTGCTGCAGATTCATTTTCAGGATATTCGATACTGCGCTCGGAAAACTTCAGGGAACTGATGGAAAACGACGGGATAAAGCTTGCCGTGGTTGACGACAAGGCGGATTATTCCGGCAGAGTCAACGCGCTAAGAAAAGGCGATGTCCAGATGGCTGTTTTCCCGCTGAACTCGATCATCGAGGCAGCAGCGGAAAATCCCGACTTCCCCGGCACGATTGTGCTAGTGATTGACGAGACCAGGGGTGCCGATGCGATAATCGCCAAAAAGGAGAACGTCAAAAGTTTTGAGGATCTCAACTGCGCTGGCGGCGGATTTGTTCTTGTTCCCGAATCGCCCAGCGAATTCCTGGCAAGGGTTGTAGTTGCAAGCTTCAACCTTCCAAAGCTCCCTGGCAATTGGATGGAAAAATGCGACAGCGCCTCGGATGTGTTCGAGAAGTTCAAAAATGCGAAACCCGGAGAAAAAAAGGCGTATGTCATGTGGGAGCCTTATGTTTCAAAGGCTCTCGACAGTTCAGGCGTGATACTTCTTGACAGCTCGAAGCTGCGCGGATACATAGTTGATGTCCTGGTGGTGCAGAGAGACTTTCTCCTTAAAAACGAGGATATCGTCAAAAAAGTGGTGGAGGCATATCTTCGGGCGGCATTTTCATATATGCGTAATCCGAAGGATATGATAACCCTTCTGATCGAGGATGCCAGGGCAGGCGGCGAATCGCTGACCGAACAGCAGGCCGAAAGGATAAACCAGGGAGTGCAGTGGAAAAACACGCTTGAAAACTATGGCTGTATGGGAATCGCTGAAAACCAGGGAGACAAAAAGGTCCAGCATATCGAGGATATGATGAGCAATATCGCGGAAATACTTCTCAAGACGGGAGCCGTCAAGGAAATTCCACTTGGAGGAAAGCTCAACACACTCTTCTACAGCAAGATACTCGCCACCCTTCACAGGGAGAACTTCCACCCCGGGAAAAAAATCAACATTATCGAGGGCGCAGGCATCGGGACGGAAGATCTCGAATCTGTCAGATCCGACAAGAAGCTCGTTCCGCTCGGCGACAGCCAGTGGGAGCGCCTAATACGGGTGGGAACTATGAACATCAAGCCTATTTCCTTCGCACGAGGTACGGACCGCCTCAATATTCAGAGCACACGTGACCTCGAGCTTCTCGCGAAAACGCTGAGCAATTTCCCGGACTATTATCTCTCGGTCACAGGCCATACCAGGGCGGAAGGGGATTCCGAGGAGAACAGACAACTCGCCCAGAAACGGTCGGAGTCTGCGGCAAAATATCTGATATCACAGGGGATTGACGAGGCACGGATAAGGGCGAAGGCCTCAACTGGGAGCAACAATCAGGATGAATCGGATTCGCAGTCCGTCTCGTTTGTCGTAATGCAAATGCCGTTTTAGGGCAAATTTTCTAAGAATTTGTGCAAATTCGTGTGATGTGTAAGTTTTTATTGGAAATTTTACTGTACAACTAATGCAACAACAAAGACTGACGTGTTACCAAATTAGTTAATTTAGTGGATGCATCTGCAATAATGTGCCTCTGTTGTTAATTTTTAAATCTGAAATTCCAAATCTGAGATCAAATTATGATTCCGCTTCCGGACAAGAAAGAATTTCGCAGACGTGTGCTGTGGAGGGTTTTTTCAAGTCCCATGAATCTTATTCCCATGACCTTTGGAGCGACAGTGATTCTTGCGGCCTGGGCGCTGGCTCTTCAGGGTGCCGGCATCTGGTTCTTCGTGGGCGTCTGCAGCATGCTGGCCGCCCTCGGCATCTCATTGTCAAGGCTGATATTGAGCAGTGAGACGGAGGGGAAGAAGGTACTCGAAAAAATGCGGCGCGAAGTCATTGAATCGCAGGAGACTTCACTTGATGTTTTGGAAAAGGAACTCGAAATGGACGATGATCCGAGGACTGAAACCTGCCTGAGGGATCTGCGCACGCTCACTCGCCAGTTCAGGGAGGAAAGCGACCTCATATATTCGAGGAAATCTAGACTGGACGTCTATTCCTCGATGGAAATCTCGTCCAAGGTCGAGGAACTCTTCAACAACAGCGTGGAGTTTCTGAAAAAAACAATGGAGCTATGGAATACGGCAAACCAGCTCGAATCTCCGAGCGCCAGAGCTCCTCTTATGAAAATCAGGGAGAAACTGATCCAGGATGTGGGAAAAAGCATCGAGCAGATCAGCAAGAGCCTCGCCGAAATTCAGCAGATAAACTCGGGAATGCTCGACACAAAATCCGATCTCGACCGCATAAGGATGGAACTCGAACAGCAGGTCAACAGCGTCAGAAAAATATCCGGCGACATAGAGGAGTTTGACAGAAAATCCCTTTCGGACGCGGGAAAAGATCTGCAAAAGAGCCCCCTCGCGGAATCCCCGCAGAAGGTAAATGAAAATTTAGACAGGCCTGAAATGCAGTAGAGAAGTTTTTTATTTTCATTTATTTAAAGGAAAAGTCCCGATTTCACTGCGTAACTTCCCATAGAGTTGGTCTATCCAATTCGGAAGCTGAGCTTTTATCTCTTCTGGGATTTGTTCTTTTCTGAAGTCAACTGGGCAGATTACGACTTTTGTCTTGTCAAGGCCGGTGTTTTCGGAAAGTACGAAAAGTTCCTCGATTGGTTCATCGCCGATTGAGACACAGCCGATCGAGGCGGCCTTTCCATGGATGAAAATGTCCCTGCCCGGATTGTCACGTCCATCAGCCTTGGCCTTTTCGAGATCAAAATTGTTCGGATAGTTGATTCTCATCGAAAGATGATAGCGGCTGTTGGGATTCAAAGACGTGATTTTGTATATTCCTTCTGGTATCTGGAAGTCTCCCTCGTACAGTTTCGGTCCAAGTTTGCCGCTTGAAGCGCGTAAAGGATATGACTTGATAAAAACAGGAGTCTTATCCTTGTTGGCGGCATAGACCTGCAATTCACGGTCTTTCTTTATCACCAGCAAGATGAGACTGTCAGGCGGATAATTGACACTTGCTTTTTGAAAATATGGTAGAATCCGTTTTTTCGCGGGTTCCCCATATTCCGCAATAACGCCTCCAACTGTGCCTTCTCTTCTCATAATATTTACAACCCAGGGAAAATTCTTGCCAAAAAATATCTTTACCTTAGTTCTATTGATGAACAAAACAATTGCAATCGCAAGTAGGGCGAGGAGAATATGAAGCAGTTTTATTTTATTTTTTATGATCAATTTTCAATGATTATCCATTTTAAATATCCATATTTGTCGCTGGTCGACGGCGATGACATATTTCTTATTGCCTATTTCGGCCACCTGTATGAATTCCCTTGGAAGGAAAAGCTCAGTTCCATTGTGGAAATAAAAAACCTCCTGGGATTTTCCATCGGGAGATATCCGTCCGAAGTAGTCAGCCGACCATAACCAGCCGTCAAGCAAAATATGCGGGGCAATTGCCCTGTAGGAACATGATCTGGAAGTTTTGAAATTTTTCTTATTCTGCGCCAGAGGAGAAGCATAACTGTTTAACAAATCAGCTTCTCCTTTTGAGATGTCATAACTGAATATTTCAAATGAACTGGAGAAAATGATCGTGTCGTCATTTATAGGACTTGCCCATACTGAGGGAAAGTCAAATTGCGTTAATTGTCGCATCTTATTGTTGTTTATGTCAATAGCCCATAGGCCTTCTACCGGATCGTGGCTATGGCTGAGGCAGGCAAAAATGATCTGATTTCTTCCGGGATCCGCCGTCAATGATTGGAACTGCACTGGCGGAGAAAGATCGTCGAATGGTGATATTTTTTCTATTCTCCTGCTGGATGCAAGCAGTTCAAAATTATTTTTATTGAGATCATACGCAATCAGGAAACCTTCTTTTTCAGGTTCACCGAGCCCGGCATAGATTTTATTTTTTAACACCGCAATTGACTGGATGTTATTAGAGGGCAGTCCATTTATACGTACTTGATCTCCATTTACAGAAAAGATATAAATTCCCATTCCCTTGGTTGCAAGATAATATTCCCCGTCTGAGAAGCATGCGGCATTTCCTTCCCATTCATTATAATATCTTATGCCGTTTAACGTATGGGAGTTTTTGATGTCCAAATCCAAAATGGACTTGGGACTAAAATTACATGTTCCCGAATTGAGATCTAAAGCCACAAGCTGTATGAACAGGGATTTATTATTTTCAGTACCCAATCCAGCGAAATACAATTTGCCGCCAGACAAGACAGGGCATACGATTTTTTCGATTTCATTTTTCTCGCCCGCCCTAAAAAGGAGTTTCTGTTCAGACCATGGAACTTTAACATTGCTTGGAATAAGATCAGGATTTTTCGAGTATATCCCAGAACGCAAACTGTCAATATTTTCGTAAAAATATTTTAGATTAGCATCAAGAATATTTGTGTCTGGAGATGCAATGAGGGAATATGAGTCGTCAATAAGTTTTAACGCTTCAGCCTGATTCTCCTTATATATGCTTGACTCCATTATTGCAATACTTGCCACATAGGCGGAGAAATCTTTCTGTGACTCCATAAAACGAAATAGTTCGACCTCCATTTTCCTACGAGCCTTAAAATAATTCCCATCTCCTAAAAGGTCTCTCAGTGCATCTATAATCGCGGCGTAAGTGTATTTCCTGCGCATTTTATGGCAGTACTTTGGAAGCGAGGCTATCTTATCCTGGATGGAATCCTGGAATGACTGAACTTTCTCTATGATTTCATCGCCTGAAAGATTATTATCGAGCAATTCAAGCCAAAGCAGACCATATTCTCCGTATGCCTGGACATCGGGGAATGGATGGGACTGCATTATTTTGAAAAAACGCCCGATGATTTTTAAATCAGAACTCGTAAGTTGCAAGTGGGAATATTTTAGAATTGAAACGAAAGCCCCTATAATCATGCTTGAGGGATTACTTTCACCTCCATATTTTTCATATTTTTTAAATAAATTCAGCCATTTATAGCAAAGTACTTCCATTGTTCCTATGCATATTTCCGAATTTGCCGAAAACAACCTTATATCTTGGAGATTCGCACTAATCCAGTTTTCATAATTTGCAAAAGTCTGAATGTTTTTTACAGAAGCAATCCGATTTTCATAATCGAAGCTTATCAGACAGGCATTTATTTTCATTTGGCAATCATTTAGGAGAGATTTGGTTTTTTCGTTATGCCCAGAGGTTACGGCTGTGGCTGTCTGGAAATATTGTTTCGCAGATCTCCAGCCAAGGATGTCGTCAATAACCTTTTGCCTTTCAATTGGATTTTCGATTCTCCTAGTCTTTTCCAACAAATTCAACTTGTAGTCGAGACTTCTATCAACAAGTTCAAGGGAACGTGCAAAAGTGTCGGAGTTCACTGATATTTCCCGTTTGTATTGGAAGTCGGTATTGGTACCCGCAGTCGAAGGATCAATCAGGAAAAGAGCAACATCCATAAGATAAAAAGAAAGAAGTGTCTGGTATTTGCCATTGTCACTGTCGAGTGCGAACGCGCATTCAATTTTACTGAGTGCATTCTCCCATTCCTTATGATTATGGAAGAAAACGGCTTCATTATAAAAACGAGCGGCTTCTTTTTTACGGTCGAGAGTCTCGGTTTTCACATTAACTTTTAAAACATCTGCGAATTTAGATGCAATCGGATTTGCGAAATTCGCAGGGTTGTAATCTGCGGATTCCGCGGAGACACTTTGATTGTCAGGCAGAAAAAGTGTTGCCTTGGGGCCTTTGCCATCTGTGCAGCGTCCGATTTCAAGCTGGAGTAATAGAGTGGATGCCAGGAGTTTGTTTTGGAATTCCATTCCAGGAAGATTCCGTTCCTTGTTCAAGTGTTCGAGATAGCTTCTTTCAAGGACGGCAATGTCCGGGGAATTTCTGAGCTGTCGCATAAGAAGAATGCCGACGGCATTGCAGAAAGGATCTTTTCCGCGCGGAAGATCTGCGTTTCGTACGGACAGCAGAGACAAATATTTGAGTTTGCCTTCTGAACTCTTTTTTCGTTTCTCGACTGCTGTTTTTATTGAGTCCGCTGCGAATTTCGCAATTTTATCCATGTCCGTTTCGGGAAGTGCAGAATCCCAATACCTGACCCCACTTTCGGCATCGAATACGATCAGGCCAATGGGAATATTTTTTTCATCTGACTGGATTACGGCAAAAAGATCGGTTTTGAGTATTTTCCCAAGTGAAAGAATCTGAGTCTCGTTAATGGAAGAGGCAGATATTTTCTGTTCATCAAATACCTTGTCTATTTCTGATCGTTCAAGGAGCTCGATGTCTTTCACCGCAGAAAGTGAGGCAACGATCAGATCTTCGACTGTAGTTTTGGGATCGGAAACTATTGCGATCCGCGTTGCCCCATAGGTGGATTGGGAAAATAGGAAAAGGAAGAGAGTAAAAGACTTAAAGGACATAAGAGACAAAAAGGATGGGAAATAGGAGTAAATTTTATTTGTCATTGTTTTGCCTATATCTTTCTTCGAGCCTTGCGCGTGTCATGCGTTCACGGAGACCACCTTCGGAGACAAAGCTTATTTCAAGTTTCCTCAGTTGCTGATCGAGTAGATAGTTTGTAACCTTGATTAATCCGATAATAACGTTCGCACAGATCGCAGGATCTTTGTGTTCGATTCCATTTCTGAAAGTTTCGTAGTTTGAGTCTGGAATGCGATTCAGTTCACGTAGGCGTTTCGCGTAAGCGTGTTCTTTGTTCCATTCATCAATTTTTCTGATTCTTATAAAATCGCGGTAATCCGTGAGGAGTTCCTCCAGACTTGCACGGGCGACATTGGTAAGTTTTACTTCAGTTTCCTTCGATGTTCCGGAAGCCATACTCCCTTCTACTATGTTCTGTTTGCCAGAACGTGCCGCCTGTATCATTTGATCATTGGTGCGATCTTTTCTATCAAGGAACCGTTTGCAGAAATAGACAGTGGCATCGTACACAATTTCCGCCTTCTGATATGAAAGGAGTTTTTGGTAGCCGCCGTGAGGCGGAATGAAACCTTCGGGCATAAAATTTGTTCCTTTATTTAAAAAGACACAAAGGACTAAAAGGTCATAAAAGATACAGAAAGCGATTTTATTGCAACTTCCATTTTAGTCGTTCATGTCTTTTTAGTCCTTTTTCTTTGAGATACTACTGACTGTCTAATCTAAAAATCTTTCGGGCTGTTCGATCTTTTTCGACAAATTCCATTTTCAGATGGTTTATTTCTGGAATTACACCCTATTTTAATATAACAGCATTTGTGGATATTCACAGAATCTCATTTTATTGGTGAATATTTACCTTGTAATAAATTAGGGCAATGAATAAAGACAAAAAAGAGGATCATTTATCTCACGGAGAGATTTTCATACGGCTTCTGAAGCTTAGTTGGAGCTACAAGTCCGGCTG
Organism: uncultured Lentisphaerota bacterium; assembly: GCA_903872565.1. GTDB lineage: Bacteria > Verrucomicrobiota > Lentisphaeria > Victivallales > GWF2-50-93 > CAIQLG01. The sequence continues at coordinate 31,566 of CAIQLG010000399.1, forward strand.
TATCAAGGCGATAGTGCTACAGGTGATACTTCTGGGCGTGACGCTTGCCGGGCTGAGTCTTACGGGGACAGGCATAGATTTTCTAAAAAAGCGGCTTATGCCAGATTCTCCATCTCCGGTCTGGCCATTTGGAATTGCTCCACCGGCAGACTGGTCCGTGCTGAAAGTTCTCTGTGTGATCGGCGCCGCAGTTATCATTCTTGCCTTGATCAAGACAGTTTTCAGCTATACCTACAGCGTGATACTGGTGATATTTCTCCAGCAGGGGATTGTCGTTGATCTGAGAGCGAGAGTCTATGAGAAGATGCAGAATCTGAGTTTCAGATTTTTCGATTCTAGGAGCACCGGCACGCTCATAAACAGGGTTACCGGGGATGTGCAGTCTGTGAGGCTTTTTATTGACGGAGTGATTCTTCAGCTCCTCATCCTTGTCATCTCTCTGGTTGTATATGTCATCTACATGCTCCTGATAAATGTCAAGCTGACCCTCTTGTGCATGACCACGATTCCGCTGATGCTGCTGATTTCGGCTCTGATTTCACGCAGGCTCAAGGCGTCATATCTTGAGAGCAGGGAGCTTATGGATTCCATGATACTTTCCTTGTGCGAGAGGGTGCAGGGCATCCACGTGGTAAAGGGTTTTGCAAGAGAGAAGGAGGAACTTGCCCATCTTGAAAGGGATAACTCCAGGATACGGGATCAGAAGTTCGGGATATTCAAGACTCTTTCCATCTTTTCTCCCTCGATAGAATTCACGAACCAGCTCAGCATGGCGATCCTACTTGGCTACGGGGGTTTTCTTGTCGTGAAGAACGAACTGCCATTGGGGGCCGGGCTTATTGTTTTCATGGGGCTCCTGCAGAGATTTTCGGGACAGATAGGCGCGATCACGGGCATAATCGACAATGTCCAGCAGAGCTTCACGGCGGCCGAGCGTGTTTTCGAGGTTCTTGACATGCCCCAGGAGATAAGAAGCGAGCCGGGCGCGGTGAAAATTGGGAAAAGCAATGGCGGGATAAGTTTCAATAATGTCTCATTCTCATATAATGGAGTTGACAAGGTTCTTGAGAACATAGATTTCAGCGTGAAGCCTGGCAGTTTCGTGGGGATCATGGGTGGAACCGGCTCCGGCAAGAGCACATTGCTGAGCCTCATTCCCCGTTTCTATGATGTTTCCGGAGGTGTCATCTGTCTTGACGGGTTGGACATAAGAAAATATGATCTTCCTGATCTCAGGCGGCAGGTCGGGATTGTCTTCCAGGAGAGTTTTCTTTTCAGCAACACGATAGCGGCAAACATATCCTTCGGTTATCCCGGCGCGACACGCGAGCAGATTGTGAATGCCGCGAAACTCGCGGCGGCGGACGAGTTCATCAGGGAGATGCAGAACGGCTACGACACCGTCATAGGGGAGGTCGGGATAGATTTGTCTGGCGGACAGAAGCAGAGGCTCGCACTTGCAAGGTCGCTTCTGCTCGAGCCTCCGATCCTCCTGCTTGACGATCCAATGGCGGCGGTCGACTCGCAGACCGAAAAGGAGATCCTCGAGGGACTCGACAGTGCCATCGTAGGCAGGACAACCTTTCTCGTGTCGCACAGGATCAATGTCCTCAGCCGGGCCGACATGATCTTTGTTCTTCACGGCGGCCGAATTGTGCAGCGTGGTACACATGACGAACTTATGAGCCAGTCCGGGCACTACAGCAAATCTGCGGTGATCCAGACGGAAATTGAAATGCCAAAGGTGAAGCCATGACAAAAATGAAGCAGTCGCAGATTTCGCATGTGAAAAGGGATTCCGACAGAGATGTCAATATAAAGCCCATAGACTTCTCTATTTTTTCGAGGATATTCTCATATTCGAAACCCTACACGGCAAAACGCAACCTTCTTGTCGCACTGGTGCTTACAAGATCTGTCCAACTTCCTGTTCTGACCTGGATCATAGGAATCATAATAAATGGCCCGGTGGAGAGTGGCGACATGGCGGGAATATGGCGGGGTGTGGCGGGGTTTCTCCTGTTTGCGGCCTTCACCCAGATATGTTTTTATTTCAGGCAGAGGCTCGCCATGGAATTAGGAGAAAGCGTCATCCACGATCTTAGGAAGGACATGCTTGAACACATCATCTATATGCCTATGGGGTTTTTCACCAAGACCAGGCTTGGAAGGATCATAAGCAGGTTCACATCCGACAGCGAGGCTGTGAGGACTGGCATTCAGAATGTGGTCTTCGTAAGCACGGTTCAGATGGGAAACATGATCATCGCCGCAATATTGATGGCCTACTACGACTGGAAATTGTTCATTGTGGTCGCCTCGATGGGACCTGCTATCTGGCTGATAAACAGGTATTTCAGACTGAAGCTCATACACGCCTACCGGGAAGTGCAGGAAAGTTTCAGCAGGGTTTCGGCCACTGTTGTCGAGTCCATAAGGGGAATCAGAATAATACAGGGATACTCGAGGGAGAAATTCAATGCGGAGTTGTTCAGGGATCTTGCCTTCGATCATTCGAACTACAACCTGAAGGTGGCCCGGACCGAGGCGGTCTTCCTTCCACTACTCGAACTGAACAGCCAGTTCGTACTTTCGGCACTGATCATAATCGGCGGTTACAGAGTGCTGAGCCCCGACAGCGGAATAACCATTGGAACCATGATCCAGTTCCTATTCCTGTCAAATTTCTTTTTCGCGCCCATTCAGACCCTGGCTGGCCAGTACAACCAGGCACTCACCGCTATGGCTGGCGCAGAAAGAGTTTTCGCCTTCATAGATAAGGAGCCGGACTGGAAAGAAAAAGAGAATGTTCAGGACATCGCAGACTTCAAGGGCCGAGTCGAATTCAAAAATGTCAGTTTTTCATACAACCCTGGCAAGGAAATTCTGAAGGACATCAATTTCAGTGCGGATCCTGGTCAGACAATCGCACTTGTCGGCTCCACGGGGAGCGGAAAAACAACTGTAACAAATCTGATAGCAAAATTCTATCCGCCAAATTCCGGGGAGATCCTCATTGACGGCAGGAACATCCTCGACATCAAGGCCGAGTCGCTGAGGAAACACCTTGGAATAGTCCTGCAGATGAATTTTCTTTTCAGCGGCACTGTCATGGAAAATATCCTCGTGGGACGTGTTGGGGCAACCGAGAAGGAGGCTGTCGAGGCAGTTCTGAAACTCGACTGTCTAGATGTCATCGAAGATCTTCCGGAAGGATTCAGGACAAGAGTCGGTGAGAATGGGATCGGGCTGTCTATGGGGCAGAGACAGCTCATATGTTTCAGCCGCGCAATGCTGGCAAATCCGAAAATATTCATTCTCGACGAGGCAACAAGTTCGGTTGATTCGCTCACGGAGCTGAAGCTTCAGAATGCGCTGGCGAAACTTCTTGCCAACAGGACAAGTTTCGTGGTGGCACACAGGCTGAGTACGATAAAAAATGCAAATATGGTACTTGTGATGGAAGATGGCAGAATCGCGGAACGGGGCACTCACAGCGAACTCATCGGACTTGGCGGCATATATGCTGGACTCTACCGCGAATTCTCTCTGGGAGTAGGCTCGGACCGGGAACAATGAAATTGAAAACTCAATGTCCAACACGGAATTTCCAATATCCAAGTAAGTACAATTTCCTATACGATCAAGTTATTTATTTTTCACGATATATGTGATGTGTCGCTTTTTATTGGAATTTTACTGTAGCCGCCCCCATGTTGGGGGCGAACACGGCCAACATGGCCGTGGCTACAACTAATGCAACAACAAAGACTGGCGTGTTACCGATATATTTAAAAAAATTGAAGAAAGGCTTGAATTATTCCTATTCCGGGTTACTGTTCAAGGCTTTTTTATTCGGTTACGGGTCCCCATATATTATAGGCTTGACACCCGTCTCCGTGAACACAAAACAAAACATAAGGAAAGGGATTTATGGAAGTTCGAGCGAAACACAAGTTGTGCAGGCGCATAGGCGGATGCCTGTGGGGCAGTCCGAAATGCCCAAGCGCAAAGAGACCGTTCCCAGCAGGAATGCACGGGAAAAACAAACAGAAGAAGCTTTCGACCTATGGTGAGCTACTTCTCGAAAAACAGAAACTCAAAACTTTCTACGCAATCACCGAGAAACAGCTCAGAATTGCCTATACGAAAGCGAAAAAAGGTAAATCCCAGACGGACCATACTCTTCTCAGGAATCTCGAGATGAGGCTTTGTTCCGTCATATACAGGTCGGGATTCGCAAAAACAATATTTGCGGCGAAGCAGTTCGTCAATCACAGGCATGTCAAGGTGAATGGAAGAACCGTCGACAAGAATTCATTTCTTGCAAGGCAGGGAGATGTTCTCACAATAGATCCTCAGAAGTCCCCATCCATAGCACAGACGGTGAAAAGTCTCAGCGCCGAGATACCGCCATATATGGAGATTGACCGCGACAATTGCAAGATCACCATTACGCGCGAGCCGGTTCCTGGCGAAATGCCCTGCAATTTCGAGATCATGAGGGTCATCGAGTTCTACGCGAGATAAGAATTCGACTGATTTTCAGAAACAGTTAAAATTACAAATGGCGGATTGAAAATATTCTATCCGCCATTTTTTTTGTTTTGTCTCTATTATAGTATTTCCAATTTCATATTTCCTGACTCGCAGCTTCAATAGCTCTGGAGATGTGGGAAAAGGAGTTGTGGCTAAAAAAGGGTTACAACCTGAAAATCTATATTTAGCTAAAATTGGATTCAAATCGTAATGAAATTTATGGAAGAACCAGTAAAAGTATTAAAAGTGGCAAAGACCATTGATGTGCCTGAGAAAAAATCAGAGTCAAATCCAATCGCCGAAAATGACATATCCTCCATTCTCGGGTCTTCCACATATGAGGAAAGCCTCTCCATAATATCAGTGGATAAAAAAGACAAGTACAAGATTGTGAAGACACTTGGACGCGGCGGGATGAAGACCGTGTTCAAGGCGAAGGACGAAGTCACCGGAAGGAATGTGGCGATGGCGGTGATCCTAGATGCCGACCGCAGAAAGGATGATGCCTTGAGATTCATCCAGGAAGCCAAGATAACCGCCAACCTCGAACATCCCAATATAGTTCCTGTTCATGAGATCGGGGTCAATTCTTTCGGGGAGCCATATTTCACGATGAAGCTTGTGGGCGGTGAGGATCTTTCTTTCATAATAGAGAAGCTTTCGCAGAAGAATCGCGAGTACCGTGCGAGGTTCGTGCTGCTCTACAGGCTCGAGATATTCAGAAAGATATGCGATGCCGTTGATTTTGCCCACTCGAGAGGGGTGATACATCTGGATCTCAAACCGGAAAACATTCTGGTCGGCGAATTTGGGGAGGTGCTCGTCCTCGACTGGGGACTTGCAAAAGTACTGACCCCTTTTTCGAGGCAGGCCTCGAACCATGTGCTGGATTTTTCCCCGCCTCCCGACAAGTTCATGTCCGTTGCAGACAGCACTATTGACGGCATGGCAAAAGGGACACCCGGCTATATGTCCCCGGAACAGGCGGCGGGCAGGAACAGCATAAAGGATGAGAGGACGGATATTTATACACTCGGCGGAATTCTTTATTCACTCTTGACTTTCCGCAAACCAATCGAGGGAGACGATCTGGAAAAGGTTTTGGTAAAGACGATACGGGGAAGGATCCTGCCTCCGAGGATGAAAACCCCCAAGATTCCCATTCCCAAGGCGCTCGAAGCTGTGGCAATGAAAGCGATGGCTAAAAAACCCGCAAACAGATATCAGAGTGTGACGGAACTGAAGAAAGACATTGACTCCTTCATAACGGGTTTCGCCACAAAAGCCGAGGGTGCGGGATTCTTTACACATCTTTTTCTTCTTGCAAAAAGGCGGCGCGCCACAGCTACTATTTTCATTCTTCTGCTTCTTTCTTGTCTCTCGATTATAGGCACTTGGGGATGGTACAGATTGAAGGAACATTCCACCTGGGAAAACCCCAGACTGATAAGCCCGGCACAGGAGATGCAGTTCTCTAAAGAATGGTTCATAAAGTCTGGAAGCTGGAAACTCAAGAATGGCTGGCTAGCTGCGGAAAAAGGCAGAGAGCTCCAGCATCTGCTATATTTCAATGAGCCTTTTTCCGGAAATGTCGCCATCGAATTCGAGGTCTATCTCAACAATGAAAACAGCGAGGGGGAAGGTGGAGAGCTGGGAGTTATATTGCTTGCAGATGCATCAGACAACGAAAGATATTACATAAGTATTGGCACAAAATTCAGCCCGTACAACAGGATAATGAAGGGGGGCAACATGCTGGGCTCGGAATCTTTTACCCTCGAAAAGGGGAAGACATACGGGGTAAGGGTCGAAAAGGATGATGAATGGATCAACCTTTACATAGACGGCCAGCTGAGACTTGCCACGCAGGACATCTTCAATCTGAAAGGCGGCTTCATCGGATTCCACACATACGGAACTGGCAAGATGTTCAGGGGCATAAAAGTGTGCAGCAAGGAGGCACCGGAACTTGTATCCCCTCTTGTGGAGGGTGATGCCTTCTACAATAAAAGCAGAGCTCTTTCCGGAGCAATGCGGATCAATTACCTTGAGGATGCGCTCGAGTTATATGGAAAAGTCTATGAAAGCCATTTCGGGAAGGAACTCGGCAGAAAGGCGCTTATGAAAATAGCGTTCATCAATGCCGAACTTGGAAGATACGACGATGCGGCAAAAGCACTCAAGGCCTTTAAAACTGAACGCCCCTCATTTCAGGAACTTGTGTTTGAAGCCGATCTTTGGTTCAGCGCAGGCAAATACCGACTTGCCCTTGACTCCTACATACGTGCAAGCATTGAGTTTCCCGGCAAGAAAGAGACGGTTGCATCCTCCATCAGGGAAAAGTTGAAATCCTATGAAAAAATGGAAATAAGCCCGAATCTGCTGAAAGAATATATGAAACTCTGCGAAGAAAAGTAGATATTAACTAAATCCGCTACTGCTGGATCAGTGAATATTTACCAGATTCAGTTTTTTCTTCCTCCTGTTGGTATAGACGATGAGCCCGATCCATAGGACAGCTATAAAAACCACAGCCACAGCAAGATATATTATGCTTCTCTGCAGCGATCCCTGGGCCGCACTGCTCCCGAAAAGCGTGCAGGGAGCGGCTTCCGGTATCAGCCCTATGGCAGTGCCAAACAGGAAATCAACATGTTTTACGGGGGAAAGCCCGAGAATTATGTTCACCACCATTCCGTGGACAGGCACCTGCCGCGCAAGAATCACCGCAGGAATTCCTCCCTTCTTGATTAGTGCCATGATCTTCTGATGCTCCTCCTTGTTCTTCATGCCGAACTCGTTCCTGCTCCAGCGCACAAAGAGAAAAACAGCATAGTAAGCAATCAATGATCCGATTACGGAATAGGCGAGCCCTGCGACGAAACCGAACGTTATTCCCGCAATAGGACAGAAAATAAGCCTTGGAAAACCTATCGCTACCAATATGGACATGGCTGCGATGAAGACAATGGGGCCGGCTATTCCGAATCCCCTTATCTTGCCGCTGATTTCGGAGACTCTCGACAGGTAGTCCGAGAGAGGGCTAGAATATGCGATCACCAGGACAAGCAGGACAACCGGGGAAAGAATCAAAAACTTTTTTATCAGCCTGGTAGGGGAACTTTTTTCCGGATGCTCGATCAGGTTCTCGAGTTCCATCTCGGATTTTTCCGGATCAGGGACTTGCCGTATTTCGTGGTTATGGAACTTCATTTTCGACGCGGTCTCCCCGGACTGTTCTCTTATTGAACCATCTCATCGCGAAGCAGTCAAGTATCCCGCGCCACATCCTGTTGCCTATGCCGTATTTTGAAACTCCGCGCGTCCTGGGACGGTCATTGACCAGAATTTCCACGACCTTGTATCCCTGCGCCCTGAGAAGAGTCGGCAGGAACCGATGCATTCCATTGAAGACCTGTATCTGCCAGAGCGCGCTTTTTCTGATCGCCCGGTAAGTGCAGCCAGCATCGGATATCCTGTCACCGGTCACAAAGTTCCTGAAGGCGTTCGCAGTCCTTGAAGATATTTTCTTGACTATCGTGTCCATCCTTTTTCTTCTGACACCGCAGACAGCCACAATGTCGCCTGCGAGATTTTTCAGCAATTCCGGGATGTCCTCAGGATCGTTCTGCTGGTCAGCATCCATCGTGATTATAATTTCACCGTTGGCGAACTTGAAACCTGTCGCCTCGGCTGCGCTCTCCCCCGAGTTGATCCCATGCTTCACCACTCTTATGAAAGGCCGTGTCTCACGCAGTTTCTTCAATATCCCGACACTGCCGTCAGTGCTCCTGTCGTCAATGAAAATCACCTCGAACGGCTTTCCGATCTTTTCCAGTACAGGCTGTAGCTCCTCGACAAGCGGACCGAGATTGTCCTCCTCGTTGAAAACCGGAATCACGACGGAAACAAAAATTTCAGAAGGTTTTTTTTCGCACATAATATCTCTCATTTCAGAACGGCTTCCTTTTAATATTATTAAACAAGCAATTTTTTAATCTACAAGCCCTTTTAAGGCATTTCCTCGCTATAATGACTTTTTGCTGACACGAACAAGTCATTCGCGGAGAATGAACGTTTCGTGGCACGCAATCGAAAAGCCTCGTAGACTATTGACATTGCAAGTGTCACTTTCTCATCCACCCCTTTTTCATCGAGCAGGGTTAAAGCGGCCAGGATCTTGGTTGACAAGTCGTCGTATTTTTTTGTTATTCTCTTCATGCTATTGTCTCCCTATGCATGTTGACCAAGTCACTTGAACAGTGACTGCTTCTTGGCGTTGAAAAATTAAATCCGAATTGAGCGGATTTTGAAATAGCGTATGAAACGGTTTCTCAACAAAATTGCTGACTATAAAGAGAAAGAAACGATCCTCAAGCAATTTCGCGGCTTTGTGTTCTCTGCTTGTCATTTGTATTGCTCCTGTTGACGCAGTTATACCCTTCACCTCAACGGCAAGGAAGGGGCTTTCCAGGTTGATCATCCTGTAGTCAAAACCACACCCTAATCCGGTTGTATTTATTAGCTCATAATTCATAAACGCCGGCACGGTCTGATAAGTCTTCTCAAAATATTTCTCTGCCGCTTGTCCTGTTATAAGTCGTTTCGCAAAAGTATTGGATTCAAGCATGTTGACTTTTTCTTCGACTATCACGAGATCGCCAGAATCGGATATCTCCGTCTTAATCAGATTGGCAAAATCGTCAATGTCCAAACTCGCATATTCATCCATGAGATTCTTACAATATTGGCGTATGGATCTTTTATGCCATCCCTTACGTGGATTCGGAAAGTAAGGATCAAATTCGTCGCGATAGTTCTTGAGGGAAGCAGGACTCGCTTTCAGACTGAGGGCAAGTGTGTTAAATGCTTCTGAGAAACCGCTAAAACCTAGAATATTCAATCCCGCATCATCGAACTTTGACAGGAATAATCCTACAAGGATCAATTTCTCTCGTGTAGATAACTTTTTCATTATTTTATATCGCTGGAAAAAACACATTCCATGGGAATCACTCTTTTCTCAGCAGCAGACTCGACGGCAAAACGAAATCCGCCTATCCCACAGAACAAATCTACAAATCTAAATTTTCTACCAGTCAAATACATGGTTTTCCTACTTCTTGAAGCATTTTTTCACTGTCTCGCAGACATAGTCAACTTCGTCCCTGGAAATTCCGGGATAGAGTGGGAGAGAAAGAACGTGTTCGCAGGCATATTCCGCCCTCGGGAAATGCCCTTTTCCCTGCTTGAGTCTCTCGTATGCGGGAAGCACATTCAGCGAATATGGATAATGAATTGCTGATTCTATGCCGTTCTCGTTGAGATAGTTCTTAAGCGCCTCCCTGTCAGGAACCATTATCGCATAAAGATGATAGACTGGAACAGTTCCAGGAAGTACCGATGGTCTCTTAAGCCCGGAAATTCCGTCAAGGCCGGCATCGTACCATGACGCGGCTTCGCGCCTTTTCGCATTCCAGCCGTCAAGCTCGCGGAGACAGATCCTCAGCAGTGCCGCCTGAATTGCATCGAGACGGCTGTTGATTCCTTCAAACTCGTGGAAGTATTTGCTCTCCCTGCCGTGGTTCGAGAACATCCTGATTTTACGGAGAAGATCCTTGTCCTTCGCTGTCACCGCTCCACCGTCACCAAAGCCTCCAAGAGTTTTCGATGGGAAAAAGCTGAAGGCCGCCGCGTCGCCGTAAGATCCGACTTTTCTCCCTCTGTATTCGGCACCCTGCGCCTGCGCGCAGTCTTCGAGGAGGAAAAGTTTGTGTTTGCGGCAGATCTCCATCGCCTTGTCAAGATCAAGAGGCTGTCCGTAGAGGTGGACAGTGATGAGAGCTTTTGTCCTAGGTGTGATCTTTGATTCGATCTGGCCGAGATCGATGTTGAATCCGCCCTCGGCAATGTCGCAGAATACGACATTGGCACCTGTCAGCGAAATGGCTTCCACGGTAGGGATGGCGGTATGGACTGTCGTGATCACCTCGTCTCCGGGGCCTATGCCGCAGCTTTTCAATATCGAGAAAAGACCGCTCGTGGCGCAGGCTACTCCGCATATTTCTCCGACTCCGATGGACTGCGCCATTTCCTTTTCGAAGGATTTGACTTCGTCTCCACCGATGTAATTGCCGCTTTCTATGACTTTTTTCGCGGCTTCGACAAGCGCGGTACGTATTGAAGCGTGCTGCCTTGAAAAATCAACGAATTTAACCTTTTTCAAATGTTTGCCTCCAAATATATTGTTAAATCAGATTTTGCCTTTTGCGACTGCGTTGAATATTGCACCGAGCGGAACGGCGTCGTCACCTAGCTTGGAAAGCCTTATTGCTATGTCGCCCGGCTTCAGTGCAAAAAGATTCTCATCGAAACTCTTCTGGAAAAAGGGCAATACGCCTTCTCCGACCCCCTCCACCACGCCTCCGCCAAGCACGATGCATTCAGGAGCCAGTATGGTGGCGATGTTCGAGGCCGCTATTCCGAGAGCCTTGAACCCGTCTTCAAGAATCTCCATTGTTACTTCATCTCCGGCGGCAAAGGCCTTGGCGAACGCCTTGCTCTTCAGACGCGTGAAATCACCCTCGTAATATTTGGTAATAATGCTCGACCGCTTCTTCTTGCGGATCTGCTTGTCGAACTGTTTTCCAAAGGCTGTCTTGCTACAGTATGCCTCGATACAGCCATTTTTCCCGCAGCCGCAGGCTCTGCCGTCCATTTTCACCACCTCATGTCCAAGTTCGCCTGCAACTCCGCGTGTCCCTCTTAGAAGTTTTCCATCAATTACAACTCCTCCACCAAGCCCGGTTCCGACAAAATATCCAACAACATTTTTGAAACCTTTCCCGGCGCCAAGCTTAAACTCGGCATAGGTGCCGCAGTTGACATCGTTCTCAAGAAATATCTTGCGTCCGAAAACATCCTCGAGCGTCTGTTTGATGGGGAGATCCTTCCAGCCAAGCGCCGGGGCGTGAAGCCCATCGCCGGTGGCAGGATCTATCGAGGCGGGAACTGCTATCCCAATATTCTTCACATCATTCCAGCTGGCTCCCGCATTGGACAGTGCGGAATCGGCAATTCCCTTCATCTGCCGGCAAATCTCTTCCGGGCTGAGCCGGTACTTCGTCTTGACCTTGTCATTTGAGATTATTTTGTATTTTTCGTCGACGACTATCCCGAGGATCTTGGTTCCACCGAGATCGATTCCAAGGCTCAAATTTTTCATATGTATCACCTTCATTGTTTTCAAAGCACTTATTATAGTTGCATTCTCCCAAATTTAAAGTGTAGAACAGATGATATTGCCAGTCTATATGAAAAACATTATCAATCTTTTCATTCGAGTATTCCGGAACGTATCAGCGGAGAGAAATCGCCTGCGAGAAAGTTTTCCGCGTTGAGCTGGCAGAAAATGCAGTTGTGCGTCACTGATCCGTCCTTCCACATTTCAATGTGTTTCCCCAGCTTGGCAAGATAGAGCCGCCTTTCGTTTTCCCCGATGTTCAGGTCGAGCTTGCCCCCGCTCTCGCTGTCCGTCAGCGACGAGACCCCGTAGAGCGGCGGGTTGAGTTCCTCTTCGCATAGGATGTTGATCAGGACTAGCAGAGAAGCGTCCCTGGAAAATCTTCTGATTACATTTTCCGCCGGGGCTTCCCATAGAAAATCGCTGATCACGAATCGGATGCCCTTCTTCGAGATCGAATGCGGCAGTCCGGGATTCTCAGATGCGAAACCCGCACCTCCCCTGAAGGACGGCATATTACAGCCCGGAAATCTGCTTGACAGTCTGAATATGTTCTCGAATCCGCTTCCGAAACCCCACCAGGCGGTGGAGATGGATGACCTGAAACAGGCCTCCATGAGCATTCCGGCGAGATTCAAGGAAGCGAGAGTCTTTGACGGCTCCGAAAGCATTGACGAAGATGTGTCGCTGATTATGTCGGCCTTGGGTTGAATCTCGTCCCTGTAGAGCCGGATGGTAAGCTTGTCGCTTCTGGCATATGCCGACCAGTCGAGGCGCCTGATGTCGTCTCCGGGCTGATAGTCGCGGTAGTCCTGGAATTCTATCGAGGCGCCCATGGCTGAGCCAAGTCTTTCCCCTGCGGTGCCGGAATTGAGTTTTCTCGATAGCGAGATGGTGAACGACGAGCCCTTTGCTCTGCCGTCGTCGAAAGCTTCCTGCAGATCATTTTTTGAAACCTGGATATTGCTTGTCGGCTCCACTATCACACCCCTTCTATTGCTGTACATTTTTTAAGCATATGCAATGCAATAAGATATCTTATGATACCATAAAAGATTATAACAAGTTCCAATATTATGAAAGGATTTATGATGACTTCGCCAATTCCAAGTTTTCCTATGGATTGGAACGTGGAGGCTGGGCAAAGAAAAAGTGCGAAATCCATGAGGGTGTCATTACCTGAGTTCAGAGATGCTGCTCCGATAAAAAAGGAAACCATGCAGGGAATCACAATTCCGAATGTGGAAGCCACTATCCCTCTTTTTTGCCGGAGTATGAAAGAAAAGGCCAAATTGCTCAGCAAACACCACAGGAAAAAGGAAAATCCTGTCACTGTGATGAAATAATAATGATTGGCGAGCATATATTTTTCAGCCAGTGAAATGGAAAGCATTAGAATTCCAAACCAGACATAATAGCTTTCTATTCCCCTACCAAAAGGTATTTTAACAAGCCGCCAGTAGTCTTTTTTCATTGTTATTTTCTCAACTTCCGGCGCAGTTTCCTGTATTGATGGTATTATGAAGGCGGCAAGGAATGCTGGCAGGGAAAATAGAATATAGAATAAAATCTCGACCAAGTCAGGGCTTAAAGTGAAATGTAATCTCATAATTCCGATTCCGATTGCAGCAGTGAAAACAGACAAAAGGAGAAAAACCCTGATTTTGACTGTCCGGTTTTTCCGATAGGTATCGAGCATTCCCACCGAGCAGAGGTAGGACAGATAGAAATAATAAATTGAAAGAATGGAAATTGCGATAATTGGTTCCTTCAGATCGCCGGGACGGCTGAAAAGCTCGAGTATGCCCCATCCTCCAAAAATTAACGCCACGAGAAGGGCATAAAAAGGAAGGGAGACAAGAATCATGAACACCTTGGATACCGGAAGCGACGAAAAGAGTATTCCGACCTGCGTGAGTATCACAGTGGAACAAAGGACAACCAGTATGCCGCCTCCAATCTGCAAAATGGAAATTCCGCGCATCAGATAGCATGACATCAGGAACGGCGCGCTCATGGTTATCAGAAGAAGCGCCTGTGCAACCGAAGACTGGAGTTTGCCCAGGACAATTTTTTCGGGTCTTATTCCGGTTATCATGAAAAGTTCGTAGTCACCTCTGCCTCGCTCGGTCCTGAATCGGTTCAATGTGGAAGCCGGGACGGTGGCACAACATATGAACCAGAGTGTCATATATATGATGCTGTATATCTGGAATCCGACGAAATTGGAATTTGTCGCAATGATTATTCCCGCCACCACAGCGCAGCCGCACAGGATTGACGAAAGAATAATCACTCCTGTGAAGATCCTGCTCCTGAATGACTGTCTTATCTCCCTGACTAGCAAGGGGTTGAATTTGTCACTCAATCTGCCGATTATGTCAATTTTTCCCGCCATTTTCCCCGCCGTTCCCAGTTATGTTCATGAAAATATCTTCGAGGTTCTCGCCGATTATGTGCCACTCGATCACGGGAATGCCGCGTTCGACAAGATATGCGAGGGTTTCCGAGACTTCTCGGTCGCTACCTTCGAAATCGAAGCGTACCTCTTTCTTGAGTTCCACAAGTCTCTTGATCTTGGGAGTCTCGTAAAGCTTCTTCACAAGTTCTTCCTGCGGGCAGAGCGCCCTGATCGAAATCGTCTTGTGTGGTTTGAGCTTAGTCTTTATGTCCTCGATTTTGCCTGAAACGAGGATTTTCCCCTTGTCAATTATTGTGACGGCATTGCACATTTCGGATAGTTCCGAAAGGATGTGCGAGCTTATCAGTATCGCCTTGTCCTTGGCGGCGAGCGCCTTCACGAGTTCCCTCAGCTCGATCCTGGCGCGAGGGTCGAGATTCGCCGCAGGCTCATCCATCAGTAGGACATCGGGATTGTTTACGAGGGATCTTCCGAGACATACCCTCTGTTGCATCCCCCTCGAAAGCTCGAGAACAAGTTTCTCCCTCAGCGGGACAAGTCCGATGAACTCCTCGATTTCCCCTACGGTGACAATCCGTTCCATTCCCGAAAGTTCGTAGGCTCTCGCGAAAAAATCGAGATATTCGTGGACTGTTGTGTTTTCGAAGCCGGAAAACCAGTCGGGGACAAAGCCAATTCTTCTGCGAACTTCGCGGGGATTTTCAACAATCGAGTATCCCATTATAAACGCGTCTCCGGAACTTGGAGTATCAAGCGTGGCGAGTATCCGCATAGTGGTCGTCTTTCCGGCGCCGTTGGGACCGATAAAGCCATGCACCTCGCCCGGGTGGAAGTCAAATTCTATGTCATCCACGGCCGTCGTCTTGTCGAAGACCTTTCTTATTTTTTTTATGGAACAACCCGTCATAATCTCCAAGGCGGCCAAGCCGCGACAAAAGTGTCATCGCCGTCGAGTTATAATACCGTAGTACCATAGTGTCAAAAGGAAAGTTTTTTAAGAGCCTTTGTCTGAAAATACGATTATATCCATATCCAGCATTCCAGAGTTGTCCTTTCTGTCGCGGGGACGGACATTAACATCAAAGATCAATTCGCCATCTTCGGGCACATCGAGCATTTCACCCTCCTTGTAGGTGAAAAATACTCCCTTTTTCCCGATCTTATATATAAGTGCGCCGAAATTGGCCTTGTCTGTTACTCTTCCATATTTGACATTGTCCATGTATAGATCGTAATACTTCAATATATTGGGATATCCAAAGGCATCGCAAGCGTCCTTGCTCATGCACCTCCACTTGCCAGTGGCGTTTATTATGAATTTCTGTCCTTTCTTGAGATTAACTCCCGTCGGCTTTTCCGAACTAGAGTTGGCTCCAAACTGGTATTTCTTGAATGTCACCTTGGGATCCCTTTCAAGCTCCACAGTCACTTTTTTCGGCTTGGTCAAACTATAGTCTTCGAGGATCTTGTCCAGATATCCCAATTTGACAAAGTTCATTGTGTGTGTGCCTGGTTCAACCTGAATCTTGCAAGGAGTTTTGATAGGAAATCCATCCTTGCCGTTCTGGACAAGATGGTCCAGATAAATAGTCGCATTCGGGGGAGTTGACACAAATTCGATTACTATTTTTTTCACCTCATTTTTTTTGGGGGTGTTCTTGGTAACTTCCGGATTCTGCTCGCTATTCTGATCCGCAGGTTTTTTTATTGTGTCCTTGTTGAATACCTTGTATATTTCGTTAGCCGGCAGGCTTGCCTGAACTATTAATCCATGGACAGCCGGAACCTCGGCTATGGCTTGTGTTCTGACTACAAGTGTCATATCATTCGCGGGGCTGGGCCATTCAAGTATTTCAACCTTATATTTGTCAGGCATTTTCACAATTCTGAAAGCGTAATCCGATCTTGGGGGCACCGGGTAAATGACCTTGTATGTGAGTTTGGAGTCATTGCCGGTCATAGGATTTGGCTGGTCCTCGGTATAATCATCAATCGAGCTTATTTTTATATTGACTACGTCCTCTCCTTGCATTTCACCGATCCACTCGCCCACATCCACCCAGGTATCGCCAAATCCTTTGGTGCCAATGACTGAACTTTGCACTTTGCCGTTCTTATCCCCTGTGGTGCCTTCAGCCGGATCGGTTGAAGCAGCGGGTTTGATTTCCTCGTTGCAGAACTTCCCATAATATTTTTTCAGGGCCGCATCCTTTTCCTCCCCTTTTATTTTCGCCTCTTCGATGAGAGGGTTCATCAGTTCTGAAAATTTTTCAAAATATTTCCCATCAAATTCGGCGATGGTTTTTTCGGTTTCATCCAAAATAGGCTTTACCTCCACCTTGAACTTGTCGATTTTTTCGGTGAGATCTTTTCTGAAGTTCTCAGGCATTGTCATCTTCCCGTCCTTTTCAAGTTCCTCGAGACAAGTCGAAAAGACCTTTTTAGCCTCTCTTGCTATCGCCATTCCACGGGTGTTTCCACTTTTCTTCTTCAGTTCATATTCCGCATCTGCTTCGGCAACATATTTTTTTACAATTTCCACAAGGGAACCGGCAGATGGCCCTTTCAGGTTCTTCTTCTCCTCGAGATATTCCTCCTTGAGGGCGAAGATTTCCTCCGTACTGATATTTATTTCCTTCTCCTTCTTTTCCTCTTTTTTTACCGCAGGTTCAGCCTCTTTTCCCGCCTTGACTTCTTTTCCTGTCTCTACTTCCTCTTTCTTCTTATCCTCCTTTTCTACTTGGTCTTTCTTATTATCCTCCTTCTTTACTTCGTCTTTCTTCTTATCATCCGTCTTTACTTCCTCCGCGTCTTCCCCTTCCAGGCTGGGATCATCCGAAATCACTTTCACTTCACCTGATGGCTTTGCCTTCGCCTTTGCCGGTTTTTCCTCGGAGAAACCTGAATATGCGCAAATCAGGATGATGAAGACAAATGTGGATACAACAGCAGTTTTGAAATTTCCCAGCATTGTAAAAAATCCTTTATTTCTCGACAATATCTGTTTATACAATTCTCGGTTTTGAAGAGCAAAACCCTCCATGCCAACAGGTTTTGACAAACGAGAGACTTAGGTATCCAGCTTGCACAGTAGCAGTTGAAAAAATCAATAATTCCTATCGGAAAATTGTGAGGATTTGGACGCGACCAGCTTCAGCTTCTTTGTCGCTTCATCCCATACGAACCTGCCGCCGCCCGGAACCGTATGTTCCCACAGGATGTTATCGCCGTTCTTGGCAGTAATCTTTATTGTGGAGATTCTCACAGGAAAATTTTCATTGAAGGTCTTTTCACCATAGATTGGCTTGAGCAGTTCGAGCTTGAGCGGAACCCTGAAGTTTATATATGCGTCCAGCTCATTGACAAGCTTGATATTTCTCGTCTTGTAGGTGAAAGAAACCGGTTCGTGTATCTTGTTCACTTTCCTGCCAGTAGAATCTTCAAAGGGAAACGTCTGCTGATATGTACACTCGAAGGTGAGCAGTTCGATAGTATCAGTTCTGCCAGGGGTTATCATCACAGTGTATATGACTTTTCCCGTATCTTCCGGTTCGGTGGTTATGTCTAGGATTTTAATTTCCTGTGCAACCATCTGCAACCCGGCAAAGGCCGCAAGAAAAAATAATATCTTTTTCATCAGAATATAACCTCAGATCTTTTTTACGTGTTTGTATTGCCCTTTGTATTCTTTCGCGAGAGCCTTGAGAGAAAAGCGTCACTTTCCTGTTAGAGCTTCTTTACATATTTGTATTTGCCTTTGTATTCTTTCGCGAGAGCCTTGAGAAAGATGTCACCCGATTTGTCAATCATATAGCCGATGCAGTGGATCGTCGGTCTTTTAGTCCCCTTCGCCAGATAATATTCCTCGTGAAGCATTTTGAGATGCGTGAGGAAGTCGGGAAGAGTCCAGTAATCTGGTTTCATCGGTGGCGGGGAAGGTCTTGTCGTACTACTTGATCTTCTAGACATAGTCCAATGGCCTGGAATCGCTGGAGAGCCCACATCTCGGGGTTCACCTTCCTTGAGGGGTTTATTTGACGGGGGGCGCGCGGGCTGATCAGGTACCCATACTTTCTCACCATCGCCCCCACTATCGGCATTCTGGTCCTGCCATTTCTGGACTTCGGTCGCATGCTCCTTGTTCCAGTTCTGGGCCGAATTGTTATATGCCTGCAACTGTGATGCCGTAAACCCTTTGAGTACCATCGGCGCACCGTCACTTATTAACAATATCGTATCGGCTCCCTGCTGGAATGATGCCGTAAGCGCAAGGTCGGTACGGGTTGTTCCTCCCTGAGCCTGAAGCCCTTTGCCGTCAGAGTTCACATTTCCGGTAGTGAGACCAGCGCCTTCCATGGTGGAGTTGTAATACTTGACAAATACTTTCGCCTCCTTCTTATTCTCCTCGTTCGATATGACAAGTTTTTCCTTGAATGTCTGTGCCGCATCGGCAAATGCCACCACATTGAAGAGTGTCCCTTCAGAAAGGGCATCAATGACCTGGTTCACCCTGGCCTTCACCTTCTCATAGCCCTTTATGCCGCCTTCGCGGTCCTCGATCATGCTTATGGAAACGTCAACGCAGATCATTATCTTCTCACCTTTTCCACTAATTCCGAAGAAATCGAATTTTGAGACACCCGTGCCGAAACCTCCGGTTCCATATCCGTTTCCTACTCCGACACCCATTCCACTGCCAGACATTGCCTTGAATTTCGGCTGGAAACTTGTGTGAATCACCTTCGGATCCATTTTTATTTCCGGAAGGACTATGTCCGCAGCCCTCATCGAAACAATTCTTGGAATCACCGAGGGACGGCTCGAAGCTCTCTGCCGCTTCTGCACCTTCACCTTGTGCTCGAGCTGTTTAGGCTCGTAACTCTTCATTGGTGGCGGCTGTCCTACAAATGTCGGAGTATTGTTCAAGAACACATTACTTATGACCCATCCGCCCGCAGCTGCAAGGAGGCAAGCATGAACTGCAATGCTGATGTACAAACTGCGTCTTGTCGTCTGTGACAGGGAAGCAGTCTTCTTCTTTCCTGAAAACACGCTGAACAGTTTCATTATAGTTCCTCCTGATTATATAAGGGTCTTTTTGACCATCAATTTTAAAATTTCCTCACTTAGAGACTTTAATCTCCACCACCACCTGCACCGAAAGTGATGTCTTTTATGCCTGCGGCAGCACAGGCGTTCATTACATCTATAACTCTCTCGTATAGCGTAGCATCCTCAGCCTGGACAGTGATCAAGCTTTTTATCTTTGATGCCTCGGCCGCTTTTCTATAAAGATATAAAGTCTTAACAAGTTCAGGCATTTGTGTACCTACAAAATTTTTGCCGTTAAGAGAAACATTCCCCTTGGAGTCCACTTCTATTATCTGTTCATCGGGTATGTCAACAGGGCCTGCGGCCTCCGTTGCGCCGGGAAGCATTATCCCGAGGTCATTTTCCTTTTGTCTCAGCGTTGTTGTCAACATGAAGAATATAAGAAGGAACATGACCGTGTCAATCATAGGAGTGAGGTCTATGTGAGCTTCTTCAACTTCGCTTGATTCATTCATCTTCATAATTAGTTTTCCTTCAACATTAAGTCTCGCAGATGAGTAGCGAAAATCACATCGGCGATCCCACCGGCTGCACCGGCCGCCATTGCACGCCTGACCATTTTGAACTTGACATCGCGGTTCGCCCTTATGTACAGCCTCATCAGTGGATCCTCCTTGAGATTTTTTTTCACAATATCGACAAGACCCTCGTCACCGACAAGATCACCCATTACCAAAAATGGCTTTTCTTCAGTCACCAATTCACCTTTTAACGTATAGGTTCCCGGAATAAGGATGTTCACGGTTCCACGGTGGGCCGGATCCTTCTGTTCGGCGGCATTTGATGCGACAGGAAGCTGTACGTCTGCGGCACTGTCAACTTTAGCCATGGTGGCGGCGCACATGAAGAAAATGAGCAGGAGGAAAACACAGTCAATGAGAGGGACAAGCTCGACTTTTACCTCCTTAATCCCTTCTGACTTTGCCATTTTCATTTCGCACCTTCAGCTTTCAGATTCCTTGATTATTGCTGTGTTGCAACAGGTTCCCCCTCGGTGGCGGCCTCAGCAACATATTGGGTGACCGGTTGGGTGACCGGGCCTCCTATCAGATTGTCGAGGATTTCAGTAAATTGTCCTTCCGATTCCTTCATCACCGTGTTCAGGATGTTCCTGAAAACAAAATAGAATAACATTGCTGTGATGGCAATAATAAGACCTGTTGCAGTACAGACCAAAGCCTCACCTATGTTCTTAGCCAGCATTTCAGGTTTCCCCATGCCTCCGGCACCAATCTTCGAGAAGGCCCCTATCATACCACTGACGGTTCCGATCAGTCCCCACATAGGCGACATTGATGTCAGAAGAGAAAGGAAGTTCACATAGAATCCATATCGTGATTCCTCTCTTCCTGCGACTTCGCCAATTACCTGTTCAACCTTGTGACGCGAACCTTCAGGATTGTCAGGCTGTATCTGCACCAAGCCGGCAGCAAGCGCTTTTGTAAAAAGGGAGTCGCTTGACTGTGCAAGGGATAACATCTGCGGCAGATCCCTCTGCGCTGCGGCGGCTTTAATCTGGCCTATCAGTTCCATCGGGAGGAGCTTTTTCTTGTTGACACGCATGAAGTTAAGAACAGTTAGCCACACTACGGCGATTGAACATGTTCCGAGCGGAAACATGGCCCACCCACCTGATTTGATGAGACTCCATAACGTCACCGTGCTTTCAACCTTCAAGGGTGCCTCCGTCGTCGCAGGTGCACCCGCCGCAGCAGGTGCCGCCGGAGCCTGTGCCAATATTGAAAAATAGACACTGGACATCATAAGCAGTGCCACACCACATAATACGATCAGACTTCTTCTTTTCACATTGCTCATAACACTTTCTCCTTAAAGTAATATAATTAACATTTTTACGAAATCAACTGCTTATACATAAAACAATACATGTTCTCTTAATTTTTCTTCACCTTCGGTAATTTTTCTTTCCCCTCGGGACTCTTATTTAATTCTTCCTCGACCTTTTTAGTTTCTTCCTCGACCTTTTTAGTTTCCTCCTCAGTTTTCTTATCTTCTTCAGCTTCAGCCTCATCTTCCTCAATTCTCTTCCTCTCAAGGTTGTCCTCTTCGTCCTTCTGCTTCATGAATTCCTCTACTTTTTTGTTCATATTCTCGTCTGAATCGAAGAAAACCTTATCAATATCCGCAGTTTCAACCTTTGCCGTCAATTTCTTATCCATTATATATTTGAGTCTATTATATGCATCGTTTCCCCATTCCGTGTTCTGGAAGAGTTTTGCCGCCGCAAAATATAAGTCCCTGGCC
This sequence comes from uncultured Lentisphaerota bacterium, assembly GCA_903872565.1. Taxonomy (GTDB): domain Bacteria; phylum Verrucomicrobiota; class Lentisphaeria; order Victivallales; family GWF2-50-93; genus CAIQLG01. The sequence goes on from CAIQLG010000399.1 coordinate 53,147, forward strand.
CTGTGGTAGTCGAGAATATGTTCATAGCAGAGGCCTGAAAGTAGGAGAGAATCGGGAAAGGAGTCAATATCCTTGGTATCGAAGTCCACTGATTTGATAGAAGCGACAAGGGACTCCTTGGGATTGCCTTTCTGGAACAGCAGGGTTCCTTTCATCAGCCAGTAGAGCCCATAGGACAAATCACCTACCAGCGGTTCGGTTATCTTATCAAATTTTTCATTTGCCTTGTCAAATTCTCCCAGGAAAATTAGGCATTGCACCCCTTTCAGCTGTGCTGTCTTGGCTCCCGGATACCATTCCGCCTTCTCAACAATTTTGAACACCTTGTATGCCAAGGTCAGTTTTTTCTTCACGGAGTCGTTCACCTTCTTGTCCATCGGCAATCCGACCATCTCATCTCTTGCGGACTTGACGAGACATGAAGCAGCATCGAGAAGGTATTCAGCAGCATTGTTCCCATATAGGTCAATATATTCAAACGTTGGTTGAAAAGCCTTGAGCACCATTGCAGCCGCATCGTCCCATTTCTTGCGCGCCAGCAATGCCTGCAATTCGTAATCCTCGAGTTCAACTTTGAAATCTATCGCCTGTATCTCGCCAACGCCGACAAGCTCTTCCTTGGATCTGTCCTGATAGCGGACAACAACTTTTTTCGAAGTCCTGCCCCTTAGTTCGATCTGGGTTTTTATACTGTCCTTGAAAAGAGTCGCCTTTAACGGAGGAAGTTGTCTGACCTCCTCTTTTTTCTTCGCTGGTTTTTTTGAATCCTGAGACTGCGCCTGGTCTGCTACAAAGGAAAAAACTGACACGAACATAAAAACCATTGAAACTCTGAAATATTTTCCAATATGAGTCTTCATATTTTTCCTTTCAATAGGTCAAGTTCCTTTTTAGCCTCTTCAGCTTCGGGCAAATCTTTAAAATCCGAATCGTCCAACATGTGCTGAAGTGTCTCGGCGGCCTCCTTGTACATCCTCTTCTCCTTAAGGCATGCGGCCCTTTTGATATATGCCTTGACGGCCCAATTCTTATAATGCGAATACATTAAATATATTCTTTCAAACAATGGAATAGCCTTATCCAAATTCTTCATTCCGATTTGCGCCTCGGCCATCCCGTAGAGTGCTGCAGGCCACAGCGGCCCTTTCCATTCTTTTACTCCAATAATGGGCTTGAATGAATCGTACGCTTTCTCATATTCCTTGTTTTCAAGATACATTTTCCCAAGCATGTTCAAAGCTTCTGCAGCCTGTCCGCTCGACGCGAAAACTTCCCTTATCACATTGAGGTGCTTCTCTGCCGTCTTGTAGTCCTTTGCTTTGATAGCCGCCGTCGCAAGATACATTCTGGCATCGAGCGCATAGTCCGTCTCCGTGAAAGATTCTATCATTTGCTCCGCAGTAATCTTGGACAGCTCGCTATTCCCCCTCTTGACGGCTTCGTCCAAGATGAGTTGAAGGACTCCTGGTCCTGCGAAGGGCACATTTTCAGCCTTCACAATATCGTTCAGGATTTTCTTCTTTTCATCCTCGCTGATGTTCGGTTCGAAAAAAAGCGCCCGGTTAAGTCTGAGAGCCAAAACTTTCTTGCCGTCCTGCTTCGCCTTTTTCATTGTTGTTTTAAATTCAAGCCAGGCTTTCTCTCCAATATCCTTCTCCGCCGCCTTTGCCTTTCCTATCCATTCTTCCAGAATTAGATCTATGCCTATCGCCTTCTTGTCGTTTCCATAATCCTCCAGCGCCTTCTTGAAGTACTCGAGAGCACCTGTCTTTTCGCCTTTCTGCCAGTAGCAGGATCCGATATAGTATATGGCCTGCGGAAGATTCGAACCCGGCAGGTTCCTATTTATATAGGTCTGGAAATGTTCGATAGTCCTGTTGTAGTCCTTGAAGTCGTTGAACAGCATCTCGCCGCACCTGAAGATGCAGTAGTTGTAGAGTTCAATGTTGATCTCATGGCTCGTCGCCTCCTGATAACATTCCACGGATTTCTTCAGATTTCCGTCAACTCCGGCTACGTCGGCCAGCATCATATATGCCTCGCCCGTGAGCTTGCTTTTCGGAAACTCCGACACAAATCTGTTCAGAAAAATGCCGGCCTCATTGTATTTGCTTAGACCGTAGTCGCAGACTGCTCTTCTGAAGGAGGCATCCTCCTTGTATGGAGTGGTGGGAAACTGCTGGAGAAGATGATCGAACTCCATCCCAGACTCGTCATATTTCCCGCTGAACAGCAGGGACATTCCAAGCCAGTATATCGATTCCATTTCCCTTGGGTTTCCAGGATAGTCCTTGTTCATCTTGGTCAGCCACTTGGTGGATTCCTCAAAATTTTCCTCCATAAAATATGCGTATCCCAGAAGAAACATGCACTCCGCCCCATCCTCGTGCTTGGGATTTACCTCGAGGGTTTTGGTCAAATGTCTTATCACCTCCGGCCAGTCCTGAAGCTTCGCATAAACCTGTCCCATTGCAATGGTCAAAGGGTCAAAATTTCTGCCGCAGGGATATTTCTCCATATATTTCTCTCCAAGTTCGAAAACCCTGTTCCAGTCCTGTATGGCCATGGAGCACCTGAACGCCAGATAGAGGCATTCCTCGGCATTCTCCTTATCCGGAGAGTTTTCGTGCAGGAAAAGATATATGTCCCTCGCCTCCCTGTAACATCTTGTCTCCATATATGATCTGGCTATTCTGTAGGTGAGTTCATTGTCATAGTTCTCCATGGCTTGAAGAATCTTCAACTCGTTCTCAGTTTCACCGATTCTCTCCTGGAAGGACATGAGTTCGCGGAGTCTCCCCCCCCCTCCCTCTTTTGCTCTCTCTGCCTTTTTCTCGAGAAAGGCCTTGAACTTCTCGGCGTTGGAGATCAGCAGATCCTGCGGATATACCAGACGGTAAATCCAAAGCGCATCGCGATAGAGTTCGTCGTTGAAGAGTCGGTCTCCGCATTCCAATGCCGCAAGATTGAACGCCGCACTGTGCGATGCGAACGACTTTGGCTGGAGGAGATATGGAACCATCTTGTATATCTTTTCGATCTGATTTTCCTTGAGATAGGCAACTGCGAGAAGCGTGGCCGCCCAGTTCCGCCGTGAAGCATCAGGAGCCTTGCGATATATGTATTCCAGGATAGGAATGGCATCGGCCCATCTATCTTTGGCAAGATGGCATCTCGCCATCGAACACATTACGTCTATGCGCAAGGTCCGGCTTAACATCCTGTCAAATTTTTTGAGAATCTCATCGTACTTCTTCAACGCCTTGTCAAAATCGCTCAAAAAACGGTAGCCGTCAGCAGTATACACATTCGCATCGATGACATAGAATCCCTTGGGATATTTTTTCAGATAGTTGGCGAAGGCTTTATCAGATTCAGCGAACTGTGCAGAGAAAAAATAGCATATACCCACTTTGTAGAAAATGATCTCCATAGGGCGTCGGATATCTTCTCTTTTGCTTTCTCCCAATGCCGCGATAAGCTCTTCAAGAATTGGAATCGCCTCGCTGAAGGCGCCCTGCGCCATGTAGGCCCCTGCGGCAGCCCGGAGTTCGGCCGGGCTCCTTGTCTGTTCGATCTCGGCGGAAAACACCGTTGTTCCAAGTATCAGGAGTGATGCTGTTAATATCGCCGTTGTTTTCTTACTGACCATAGTCTGTAGTCTGTTTTTCAAAATCCGGTTGGCTGTTTGTTGTGTTTGTTTACACTGCGACCTAAGAACAAATAATGGCTGAAATTTCTTTTTCAAACCATAAAATCAAAAAAAACACTTTATTTGTTATTTTTGTTTTAATCTTAAAAAAAACATGTCTTGAATCCGAGAGCAGGCCGATTATATTTCTTATTTCAAGACAATTGAAGGGAACATATTGTGGACACAGTTTTTAAAAGGAATTGACTTATTATGTTGCTGGTTCTTATGCGTTCAGGAGAATGTTTTCCCATCGAAACGGGGGGTAGAGACTCCGACAGACAACTCAATGAAACAGGCATCAGAGAATGTGTGTCATCCGCAATATTTCTCTCTTCTCTCGAGATCGAACCTAAAGCAATACTATCCAGTCCGTTCACCAGAACAAAACAGACCGCCGAAATAATCTCCGAACACCTTCCAGACAACCCGGAAGTCATAGTCGCACCATATATAATGCCCGGCGCGGGCCCCGAGGAGATCCTGCGTTCGGTCACGGCCAGGACAACCTGCTCCAATGATGACTGTGTTTTAGCCGTATGCCATGAACCCGACATCAGCAACACCGTCAGGGAACTCCTTGGAATATCAAATGCATTCATCCCGGTCGCCAACGGAACAGTGATAGGATTCAGAATGCACTCCCATGAAGGCACAACATCCGGAAACATTGTCTTTCTTTTCTCGCCAGAAATAAAAAAGTCTCAACTAAAATAATAAAGTTCTAATTACGGAGATCTTGAATGAAAAAGAAAATTAAGATGGGCATGATAGGCGGAGGACCAGGCGCATTCATAGGCGAAATCCATCGCAAGGCGGCAAGACTTGACGGGAAAATAGACATCGTGGCGGGGGCGTTCGACATAGACCCGGCAAAAAGCAGACAGATGGGCGAAGAACTCTCGATATGTCCTTCAAGAACATATAATACCTATAAGGACATGATCAGGAGCGAACTCAAGCTCGGCAAGGAAAAAGTTGACTTTGTCGCCATCACTACCCCCAACAACTGGCACTTCCCCATAGCAAAAGACTTCCTCGAGGCCGGTTTCAATGTCATGTGTGAAAAACCTATGACAATGACCCTTGACGAAGCCAAGAAACTCCAGAAAATAGTCCAGAAATCCGGAAAAGTCTTCGGACTGATGCACAACTACACCGGATATCCGATGGTCAAGCTCGCAAGAGACATGGTAAGACAGGGAGACCTCGGAAAAATCTACAAGATCATTGTCCAGTACCCGCAGGGCTGGCTCATAAAACCCATCGAAAGACAGGGACAACAGCAGGCCGCATGGAGAACCGATCCAAAGCAGAGCGGAGCAGCAGGATGCATCGGCGACATCGGAACTCACGCCGAAAATCTTGCAGAGTATATCACCGGACTTAGAATAACCGAAATCTGCGCGGACCTCACAACATTTGTCAAGGGAAGAATACTTGACGACGATGGAAACTGCCTTCTCAGATTCGAGAACGGAGCGAAAGGGCTTCTCCACTCCAGCCAGATCTCAGTCGGAGAGGAAAACAATCTCGCAATCTGGGTATATGGTGAAAACAAGAGCCTCGAATGGCACCAGGAAAACCCCAACTACCTGTATGTCAAGGTGATAAATGGTCCCGTCCAGGTATGGAGACGCGGCAATGACTACGTCAAGGATAAAAGCCCCGCCGCTGGCAGATGCACTAGAATTCCTTCCGGACACCCGGAAGCCTTCCTCGAGGCATTCGCGAACAACTATATGAACTTCGCGGACACGATCCTCAAAATCGAAAACGGAAAAAAACCGACTGAAATAGAGAACGATTTCCCGAAAGTCTCGGACGGAGTCCGCGGAATGGCCTTCATAGAAACCGTGGTGAAAAGTTCCGCAAGCCACAAAAAATGGGTGCCCTTCCCGAAAGTCTGAAAAACCGTTTCAATGGAAGTTCAACAACATGCTCATGGCATGTCAACTCGAACCCGTTTACATAATTTGCCTGTCCCATGGCCTGAAGGCGCAATGCCATGCGCTCTGCATAACAATTCAAGCACCCAACACTTATCTTTGTGCATCCGGTCACCGGATTCCAGGTTGATTCCGTCCATTCTATACTGCTCTGGCTCATTTGTGTTTCTCGTAAATTATATAGTATCAATCAGAGAAAATTATATTTTTTCCAGAAGAAGATCTGTCTTAAACTTATTCAGCCATTGTTTTGAAAAATGATGCAACAATTTTGCCTTATTTAATCCTGAAGATTCTGCTAAATCCTAAATTGATTTTTTTTTGCCGCTAGGTTAGATTTTTCACTTGTTTTTTATTGAAATGCCCTCTATAGTGTTCATAGCGGTAAATACCGCTATGAAAGGAGCATAATATGGCATTTTTACGTGTAAGAGATACAA
>CAIQLG010000400.1 GCA_903872565.1 uncultured Lentisphaerota bacterium
AGGCGATGCTTGTCCACTTGAATGACGCGGAGTTCATCTACCCTGGCACGGAGTTGCGAATGGTCTACAAGATGCTCGCACCGGCATCGTCCGGTGACTGAAAACCATACAACCTCTTTTTCCACGAATCAAGAAGTCTGCAGTTATTTCACAGCCTCCTCCGCAAGACGAATATTCCGATGACGACACGGAGTATTACTGATGCATCCGGGCAGTAGGGGTGCTTCAACTGGAACAATATATTCCGCGCCTTTTAGAACTATCGGACGTGGCCAATCTTGACACATATCTTGCCGCCGAGAAGTCGATTGAGGGCTTCAAGGGGGAAAAAGTGGCGGTATGATGCCTTCGAACGCGCTGCATATGAAATGATGGAACGAAATCCCGAAAATCTTTCAGATGAGCTCGAAAAAATCACTCCTCCTGATGAATATAAATATCTGTACGGGCTGGGCTGTTTCTCGCCCGTTGCAGGAACCCGAAGGCAGTCCCAATTCTTTGTGAGACAGTGAAGGGGACGGCAATAATAGATGGCGAGATGTTCGACCATATAGCAATTTTTGGGCGGCCGGAAGACAGAGAGATGATTGTAAATTTGCCAAACCAAGTTAGACTGGAACAGCAAGATAAAGCACGTATATGTGTGGAAAAGTATCTGGCTAATATGAAACCGTTTCCAAAGCTTGACACAGGTAACGACAAATAGAATATTTATTATTATCCTGATAATCCTGTTATCCTGTCACTCATTCTTTATCGCTATATAGAAATGCGGCTTCCTTGAAATTTTCCTTTCACATACTATAATTTAGACTTTTCACAAAGATTGAATAAAAAAGGAAGCTTTATTGAAAAAGGCCCATTCCAGACCTGCATATGTGCTTTTATGGTTGAACTCGAAAATTGACCGGCTTGTGGAGGAGCTTTTCCCTGCAAAAAGTTTTTTCGTCTTCATTACCAGCGCATTTACCGTGGCTCTCTCTCTCATTATGGCTTTTTACCTCCGTTTTGAGTTCCAGTTTCCCCTAGACGAAATATATTCGCTCGAAAAAGTGCTTCCTGTTGCAATCCTTATAAAGCTTGTCGTTTTCCAGTTCTTCCGCCTCTACAGCGGAATGTGGCGATATGTGAGCATCTACGATCTCGTGCAGATATTTCTCGCAAACCTCATCTCGAGCATAATCCTGTTCATCGTTGTCATTACATGGCACCAGGGATATTTCGCAGGTTTTTCGCGCTCGGTGCTTGTCCTCGATTTTCTGATATGCTTCTTCGCCATTTCTGGCAAACGGGTACTTGTCAGAGTCATCCGAGAAGCCTCCGAGAAGAGCCGGGAGCAGAAGACCTTGAGGACTCTCATCATCGGCTCGTCCGGGGCGGCCAATACGCTGATACACACGTTTTCAATGAGCTCCGGCAAACGGGAAATAATCGGAATACTAAACAACGATGTAACACCAAACATGTCCATCAGGGGCATCCCCTTCCTAGGGAAAACGGATGAAGTTGCGAAATTCGCAAAAGAGCTCAACATCTCCGAAATACTGCTTCTCCCCCCCTACTCCACTCCAAGCAACATAAAGCAGATCATGGACAAGCTTGAGAACGAGGGTATTTCCAACTGCACGCTCAGGATGGTTCCGGCATACAAGGACATCGCCGACGGAAGTTTCGATGTGTCACATATAAAAAATGTGGAAATCGAGGATTTGCTTGGTCGAAAACCGGTCAAGCTCGATAGAACCGAAGTCGCGGCGTTCGTCAAGGGCAAGAGAGTGATGATCACTGGCGCAGGCGGGAGCATAGGTTCCGAACTCTGTCGTCAGATCGCCTCCTATGGCCCCGAAAAGATTGTTCTCTTCGAACTCTCTGAATTCAACATGTATGAAATAGACAGGAAACTGCGAAATTCGCACCCCGCACTTCAGATCGTGCCAGTCATCGGGGATGTGAGAAATTTCGATCAGGTCAAAAGGGCATTGTCGAAGAACAATGTTGACATTCTATATCATGCGGCGGCGTACAAGCATGTTCCTCTTATGGAACTCAATCCCTTCGCGGCATTCGAGACAAATGTTCTGGGTTCCCACACAGTGGTGCACGCCTGCGAAGAATCTTCAGTGAAACGGATGATTCTAATCTCAACAGACAAGGCGATCTGCCCGACAAGCATCATGGGGGCGAGCAAAAGGCTTGCGGAACGGATCACACTTGAAAGACCGGGGGCCGGCACAGAGTTCGTGGTTGTCCGCTTCGGAAACGTCCTCGACAGTAGCGGCAGCGTCATTCCCCTCTTCAAACATCAAATCAGGGAAGGCGGGCCAATCACACTCACTTCCAAGGAGGTCACGAGATATTTCATGTCCATTCCCGAGGCTGTTGACCTAGTTCTGCAAGCCGGAGTGATAGGGCACGACAGGGACATAATGGTTCTCGAGATGGGCGAACCAGTAAAAATCTATGATATGGCCAGAAGGCTGATCGAACTGTCCGGCCTGGTGCCCGACAAGGACATCCATATAAAATTAATCGGGATGCGCCCCGGAGAAAAGGAATACGAGGAATTGCTCGCGGACGAGGAAAAGGTGACCAGAACTCCCTTCGACAGGATTTGCGTCGCAAGAAAGGACAAGCTTCCTTCTGCTCCTTCGGTTGATCCCGGAACTGTCAGAGGCCTTATTATAAAGAATGATTTTGAGTCTCTCATGGATCTCGTGAAGAAATACATTCCGGAGAATAAGTTTTCATAGTGGTGCAATTCCGTCCGCTCCCGTCCGTTTTTGCCGCATATAACCTAAAATCCCAGTGTTTTAATAACCATTTCTGAAAAATAATCGAAAAAATACCGTTCAAAAAAGGTTTCCCTCTTGTTTTTTTACATGGTTATTATATAATAACCATATCTGGATTTTTATAAAACCATAAAAGG
>CAIQLG010000401.1 GCA_903872565.1 uncultured Lentisphaerota bacterium
GCGTTCATCGAACAACTCGGGCTGGATCACGTCTCTCTCCAACAGTTCGAATATTTGCGGATGCGTCAGGGCCGTCAGAGTCTTAAAACCATATTCAGTGACCTCCTCAATGCGTTTCGGAGTCAGCATCCCCCGATCTCCAGCAAAAATAATTTCCTTTACTCCATAGGTGTTGGCAAGGAGTTCAGCCTGATCTTTGACGGTTGTCTGATCAGAGGTGTGTCCGTTGAAAACTTCAATGGCGACAGGGCACCCGCGTTTGTCAGCTATAAGCCCGATTGCTATTTGCTTATAACCTTTTTTCCTTCCCTTGCCGAGTCCGTGGTCAACAATTTCAGAATCTGTATATTCACCCTCGAGCCAGGTATTGGTCATATCATAAAGAATCAGGCAACCATCCTCCAGGTGCCTCTTTGCCAGTTCTTTCTGAATCGACTCCTGGCGCTCCAGCAATTTATCCAATGGCAAATAGCAGTGCTTGTTAACATTTATTTTGATGCCGTATGGGTGCCCGCACAGTTCCCACATAGCGGAATCCATGAAAAGGTTGCTCAAGTGAAGCTTGCTGCCCTGGAAGACTATTCTGCCGGCAATCATGGCCATGAGATCATCGCGCCACTGTTCCTGACGGGAATAAAGAAGCTTATCCAGTCCGAGGCGTTTTCCAAGATCAAGAAAGGCAGCGGACGCTCCGTACTCCCGTGAATTTGAGGTTTTCAACTCCTTCTCCGACACGAACGCGCCCTTCCCGGACAAAACTGCCTTTATCTGTACTATTTGTGAAGCGGTCAGACGGCTGTATTGGCTATAGTCCGATGCTTTACTTTCCCTTTTTTCTTGTAGCTTTGTCTGATTAAAACCGTCCGATAGACTTTCTTGCCCTGCTTATTTTTTATTTCCTCAACATACATTGTGGCTACCTTTTTAAATATATTTATTTAGAATAATACTGCAATTCTAATATATGTCAAGGAATATTATTAAAAAATATTCAATTTCATTTTACTGGCTACCTTTTGAAGCGATATTTATAGTTATCTCATTAATTATTAGGGAGTTAAATAAAAAACATCGTTACAATGTCGGTTATAAGTTTCGAGGGCGGACATACACTACCTCAAAATTATGCAGACATCTTCAAGAAGGCAATTGACAGTTTTTCCGGGCAGAAACAGGATTCGGGGAAATAGTTTCATAATTCCTGACTCATAGTCTCAACAGCTCTGGAGATGTGGAAAAAGGTTTTGAGTCTGGATTTGAATGGCTGCCCGACAAGGACTCGAACCTCGACTGACTGCTCCAGAGGCAGTTGTGCTACCATTACACCATCGGGCAAAAGGGGCAGTAACAATATTTACGGAGAAATAATAAAACTGTTTTTTTGAAAATATCAAATTGGGAATCGAATTTTTCAGACAATGATTCTGCCGTCGGGGGTTATCTCTATATTTCTTCCATATCTGAAGCAGAGTCTTTTTCGGACGTGTCCAAAGTCAATTCCGGCAAGGACGGGACCGGAGACGTATTTTGCGAATTTCGCAAATATTCCGGCAAGGACGGATTTTGAGCCGCAACTGGTGAATTTTCCAAACAGTAGTCCGGAGCATTTTCTCAGGATTCCCGCCATTTCAAGCTGTGTCAACATTCTTTCTATTTTATATTCCTGCTCGGCAATGTCCTCGACAAGCAGTATGAAACCTTTCGTAGAGGGCATGAATTTTGAGCCTATCATCGAGGTGAAAACTGTGAGATTCACCGGCATTATGGCGCCTTTCGCACTTTTCTTCCTTATAACTTCAATGTTTGGAGAGTTGTATATCATTCTTCTTTTCATATCTGGTTGGAGGGCGATGCGGAGAGAATTTGCGGTCAGAGGATATCTTGTGGCCGAAAAGAATTTGTCAGCCATTGGAGACGAGACCGGAATTCCGGCGTTTTTCCTTATCATCGCCAGATGCAAAGCGGTAAGATCGCTGTAGCCCAGGACAGGTATTTTCTTCTCTTTGAGTAGTTCCCAGTTTATTTTCTCAAGTATCTGTGCGGAACCGAAACCTCCTCTCGATGCAATTATCAGGTCTATTCCCTTTTTTTTGAGGCACCTGTTGAAATCGGCGGCTCTTTTTTCGGGTTCGACAGGGATTTTTCTTGACAGAGAAGGCGAAAACACATTTTCGGGCAGGTATGTTTTAATTCCAAGCCCGGCAATGTTCCTGCAGAAGTCAGTTATGAGTTTTTTATCCGGTGCCGATCCCGGCGACACTATGGCAATCTGCCTGACCGATTCTGGAAAGGGATTGAAAAGTTCAGATTTTTTCTTTATTTTCCGGTAGGAAGACATAGAAATCGGTCCCTTTGTTTTTTTCACTTTCGACACAGGTGAATCCATGGTGGTTTGTAACTGTGCCATAGACCATTGCGAGCCCCATTCCAGTTCCTTTGCCGACAGGCTTGGTGGTGAAAAAAGGATCAAAAATACGATTTATTATATCCTTTTCGATGCCTATCCCACTGTCGCTTATCTTTACGAAGAAATATGATTCCGCCGGGCCAGCCTCGTCGTGCCCCATCGCAGCAGCAGCAAACTGTTCCGGGCATGCGGATGCAACTCCAGCGCTTACACTTATTTCTCCTGAACTGAAATCTTTGAGTTCGCAGGCGTCCCTCGCATTTAAAAGTATGTTCAGGAATATCTGTTTAAGCTGGAGAGTGTCCCCTTTCACAAACATCTTTTTTTTGGGAAGATCAGTTTTCACCTCTATATTTTTGAGAGACTGCGGACTGAAGAGTTCTATTGTTCCTATGATAATTTCTGTGAGGTCGGTCCTTTCAATCTTGTATTTTCCCTTTCTTGCAAATCCCAGAAGCTGCTGAGTGAGTTTCGCGGCCTGTTCCGCTATCTCGTTTATCCTGTTCAGATGTTTGACGGTTTTCTCGTCCTGTATGTCGTGCATATAGAGCATTATGTCTATGTTTCCCTGTATGGCATGGATGTAGTTATTGAAATCATGAGCCACTCCACCCGCGAGTTTTCCTATAGATTCGAGTCTCTGCGCATGCCCAAGCTGTTCTCTGAGTTCCTCTTTTTCACCCTGCAGCCGGTTCTGTTCCGTCACGTCCCTTCCGAAGACTATCAGCATCGGGATGTTTTCCACATTGATGGAGTTAACAAACGAGTTGAGTTCTATCCTCTCTCCATCTCCGGCACTTATCCGAAGTTCCATATTTTGGCCGGAAGATATGTTTTCCGGTGTAATTTCATCCGATTCGAAGGGACTGATGGTTGACCACATTTTTTCAACGTCGAACGGGAATATTTCCGTGTCCGTAAGCATTTCGTTTAAATTTTTTTCAACTATATCATCCTTGCCTTTGAGTTTGAGCCTTTGAATAACGGCATTGTTGACATCTAGTATTTTTCCATCCCTGTTAAGAAGGAATATGAGATCGCTGGATGATTCCACGACGACACGGTAGCGTCCTTCCCATTCCTGGAGATTTTTCTGAAGAGCCTGGGCTCTTCCATAGCTTCCGAGGAAAGATACGAGTATGTCGAGAGCACCCCTTTTGAGGCCTGTTTGCTCCTTTTCCACTCGCGAAATATACACTGTGGCTATTACGCTGAGCCAAATAGTGAGAAATGATTTTACAATATAAGAGGATTTTATGTGCATCCACCACTGTCTGTCACCCCAGTAGCAGGCCGTGACATATACGAAAGTGTCAACGAGCTGTGTGAGCATTAGAGCTCCCAGCACGCATATGAAAAGTCTGCACTGCATATTTTTGAGCCTCTGGAAAAATATGGGAATGAGAAATAAGTCGAGCGCCTGCGCCAGGACGGAGCTCGCCATCGTCCTCTGGCTGTATTTGAGCAGATATTCGAGAGAGTCCGCCGATGGCCCCTGTGATATGGAGTAGCCCTGCCATCCGCATTGGACGATCGTGAGATGGCTCAAGTATATGTAGAATCCGAGTGTCACCATAGCACCAATGATAAGGCGTTGTGTCGCGAGAGTTCCCTCTGTGACATACACAATCAGGATTATAGCGATGTAAGGCAGGAAGAGGACGCTCTGTGCGATGTAGAAGTCAGCTCCGCTGTATCCTATGATAACTTTGAGTTCTGTGGCGCTGACAAGCTGGGTGAAGATGAGAAGCAGGCCTATTGTGATGTAGAAGGCTGCATTTCCGAAAACTATCTTCCGCAGGCTGTGCAGGAGGAGAAGCCCCACGAATATAAACGTGACTTCAAGAAAGGCGAGGCAGCATGTTAAAAAGATTTCCAAGTCTTTCCACCTCTAACTATATGAAACTTCTGATATGCTTGGACAATATTTCCATAATTTTTCCTATTCATTTCATTTTGTAAAATTCAACTTAAAATAAATTGCCTTAATTTCCGGCAATTTATTTTTGGTGGAGTTTTTCCCTGATGATCTTAGCCCTGAGTATGTCCCTCTCTTCCGGTTCAAGCTCCTTGGCTGCAAACTTCTGGAGATGCGCTGGTTGGACAAGCAGAAAGAGCTCATTGACCTTGTGTATGTCAACTGATGTAAACATTCCCATGTCAACTCCGAGGCGCAATGCCGAAAGCGAATTTAACGCCTCCTGGCTCGATATCATATATGAATGTCTCAGTATGCCGTATGCCCTTCCCACAAAGTTGAGCAGAAATTCGCGTTTGTTCTCGAGAAGTATCTTCCGGGAATTCTTCTCATGGCTTATTATCTGTTTTATAACCGATTCCAGTTTCTCTATTATCTGGTCTTCCGTTTCACCGAGCGTGCTCTGGTTGGATATCTGATACAGGCTTCCAAGATTTTCGGTTCCCTCTCCGAAGATTCCTCGCGCGGCGAGTCCAAGTTTGTTTATAGCCTGTATTACTCCATTTATCTGTTCCGCAAGCGCGAGGCTCGGCAGATGAAGCATAACTGACGCCCTTATTCCTGTTCCTACATTTGTGGGGCAGGATGTTAGATAACCGATCTCATCGCTGAATGCAAAACTGAGTTCCTGTCCCAGCAGGCTGTCCATTATATCAATTTCTTTCCATACTTCTCCAAGCTGGAGCCCGGGCTTCATCACCTGCATTCTGATGTGGTCCTCCTCATTGACCATTATTCCATGGCTCTCGCCTTCGCTGAATATCACGGCGGAAAAGTTCTTTTCACCTCCGATCATTTCCCTGCTTATTAGGCGCCTTTCGAGAAGTATATGCCTGTCCAGCATGGACATTTCTCCAATTTTGAGCTCTATGGGGTTGGCTATGCAACTTGTCCTCTCTGTAGCAAGCTCGACCGCCTTAAGCACTGATTTCATCTGGTCGCGGTTTGCGTTGACGGGGAACGGAATGGCCGAGATGTTTCTGGCAAGCCTTATTCTCGAGCTTATTGCAATGTCGTCTTCAGGGCCGCTGTCGGCGAGCCAGCTGACTCCCTGTTTCACAACTTTTTCAATCGGGTCTTTCATCTTTTTTATTTTCCGTTTTTTTGTTTTTCTTCTTGAGATTGTTTATCTTGTCACGCAATCCCGCTGCCTTTTCGAATTCCTCCCGCAGGATGTATTCCTCAAGCTGTTTCTGAAGTTCCATAATTCTAAGAAGGACAGCTCCATTTTCCTTACTTGCTTCATCGGACGATGAGCTTGGTTTTTTGCCGACGTGCATCGAGCCCTTGTGCATATTCTTGAGTGCTGGAACAAGTACCTTTTTGAATGTATTGTAGCATTCCGCGCATCCGAGCCTGCCAGTCTCGCTGAATTTCGCCCCGTTCCATCCGCATTTGTCGCAGGTAGGAAGAGAATTGAACAACTCGTTATTTTTGCCGTCCTTTTTGGTGGGTGCCGTCTGCGAAGATATGTTGTAGAAAAATTTCGCCAGATTCAGACCGTCGAGTATGTTTTCCGCGCTGGCCTTTTTCGCCGCACATCCCTGGCAGATGTTTACTGTCTTTTTCTCATTTTCAATTATTTCCTGAATATGTATTGTCGCCTCATTTTGATGGCAAATGTCGCAAATCATATTTATACTCCAATTTTTTCATCAATTATACCGTCTCTGACATGAACTATTCTTCCGGCACATCTGGCGACCGCCGGATCATGGGTCACCATTATCAATGTCCTTTTAAAATCGTGCAAGTCCTTGAAAATTTCAAGTATTCCTTTTCCTGTTTCCGAATCAAGGTTGCCAGTGGGTTCGTCGGCAAGTATGAGTGCAGGAGAGTTTATGAACGATCTCGCGATTGCTGCACGCTGCTGCTCTCCCCCCGAAAGCTCTGATGGCCTGTGTTCGAGTCTCTCTCCAAGTCCGACCCGGACAAGAAGTTCTGCGCCCTCCTTTCTCAACGATGAACTAGACCTTCCATATATCAGGCCTGGAAGCATCACATTCTCCAGAACAGTGAGCTCCGGGAGCATATGATAAAACTGGAAGATGAAGCCAATCTTCGAGAGCCTGAACGCTGCGGCAGTCGCTCTGCTCATTGAGGAGTATGATCTTCCTTCAAGAGAAACTCCACCATTGTCAGGCCGTTCGAGCGCGCCAAGAATGCTAAGGAGAGTAGTTTTGCCACTTCCTGAAGCGCCGAGAATCGCAACCCATTCGCCTTTCTGGACGGCAAGATCAATTCCTTTCAGCACCTGGACCGAAACTTTGCCCATAGGATAGCTCTTGTGTATGTCCTTGGTTTCCAGGAAAACAGGCTGTCCGCTTTTTTCCACTTGGTTCCTCAAATCAAAAATTCTTTATGTGCTGAAAATGAAATAAACCGGCTACTCCAGAACTAATGAAGCCGCCTCCATGTTGGAGGCGACTGCACGGCCAGCATCCTACTATGCCAAGGCTTCGTAGGACAGGTGGCCGTGGCTACAAATTTCCAACCATTCAACCATTCCACCAAAATACAATTTTCCATGCAGAACGGGAAAAAGGAATATAATGGAGATTTCAGACAAATCAACAGGTATGTAAACATTCACCGGACTCGGCCTGCTCTCGCCGTAGCTGGTTTTTCTGTTAAAATTAAGAAATTTTTACAGGATTAAGGGGGTATGAAAAAATCGAACTCCATCTGGAGGCGTAGTTCTGATGCGCTCGGTTGTTTTTTTTGTTTTTTATTTTTTGGTGGATTTTCCCATTTTGATATTTTCGCCTGAACTTGGGCTACGCGCATCCTTATCTGATTCAATTCCATCTCGACTTCCCTTGACAATTCCTTGTCAAGCTTCTTTCTCCTGGCTTCAGATATTGAACCGAAATTCCAGGCAGGATCTCTTTTGGAAATTTCGATTTCGTATTCGAGTGAGTCCATTTCTTCTTCAAGATGAAATACGGCATCCAAAATCTGGGAACAGGTGGTTCGAGGAGAAAACTTTCCATCATTGATTTCGGCCATGGCAAACAAGGCCTCAAGTTTTTCAAGATTCCTGTTATTGTAAGCCTCCTGTGCCTCGTTCCAGAGGGACATTGCTCGTTCGTCAAAAACCGCACCTGTGTCCGGATGCATCATTTTGCAGAATTTGCGGTAAACTTCCTTCAGCTTCTTGCCGGAGTTGGACTTACCACCACCTTTCATGAAATTTTGTAAAAAATACTCATCTTCCATTTCCTCTCCGTGCGGGGAGAAGTCCCTGTGCATATTTTTGAACATTTCTTTCATGTCATCATATAGGTCGCCAAACTCGTCATCGTCAGGGTCAAAATAGTCGTCTTCTTCGCCATAAAACCCTCTTTCTTCCCGATCTACATAATCATCATAGTCGGCCTCATCTTCATCATAGTCCCCAAAATCTTCATCGAAGGCTTTCATTTCCTCGGTATAAGCGTCTTCATTGCGCAGAACTCTTTGATATGCCTCATAAAAACTTATGCGATTAAGTCTTTTCTCATATTCGACTCTTTCAATAATTACATATTTCAGTCGCATTTCCTCGTCAAGCCGCTTCATTTCTGATAATTTTTCACCAAATTTCATGGAAAACCATATGTGGAAAGCGGGCTTGTCTGTCTCTTTGAATTTCCTCCATATCTCGCGGATTTTGTTAAATTCCTTTTCCGTCTCCTCGTAAAGGATCTCATATTTCCGACGGATTTTCACAGTATTGAGAGGAACCGGCATCCTCTGCGCCTGCCTTTTCTCAATCTGCCGTGTTTTCTTGGCACTTCGTTTAAGTTTCTTCTTTTTCATTGCTCGTGAGTCATAGGTTTTCCGTATAATTAAAACCCGCCTTCCTCCCCAAATATATCAGTTTCCGAATTCAAATCAAATATTTTGTCTTGTCTGCCTTGAATTAAACACGCTATCCAGCTTTTTCCGGATGACTTCAATAATCCTCTGATACACGCTTTCACAGCATGTCTTGTGACGAATTCCGATGGGATATTCCGCGGTGGCGTTCTCATCCAGCACCGGTTGTCCCTTATGATTTGCTTCCGGCATGGACAGTGAGATGTATTGCAGGATTCCGTGTGCGACCACCGTGGCGGCAACGAAATTTTCTATGGTAGAGAGCGTACTTGATGTTATCTCCGGATTGGAGGAATGCTGTGGTTCCGCGTTTTTTGAAGGTCTTCTCGATGAGGTCTCGGAATCCTTTCTCATGGTGGTCACTTCCGGGATCTTCCGGGCATCCTTTGGCTGTTTCGTGTGGTCGGCTACAAGGACGATCCGTCCGTTCATCTCATGGGCCATGCCTTCGGCCAGGACAAATTTTGTCCATTTCAGAAGCAGGCAATCCTTGTTCCATGCGGAAGAGCGGAACAGGTGGAGCAGGCAATGATAGACCGATTGATCCAAGGATAGCTCCCTTACTATCGAAGTGACTCCGTACAATAGGAAGATTTAAACACTTAATTCAACTTGATGACTTTTGACTGCAGAGTAAATATGAGAGGGGAATAATATTCCGGCTAACAAGAACTCATCCTAAAACTTTCCACTGTTTTACGGATTGCCTCATCCTCTCCGATAATGGGAGAATAACCGAAATCGTGTTTTGCTGCAGATATGTCGAAATAGTGAGAATGTGCAAGCTGAGAGGCTATAAATCGGGTTATGGGAGGTTCGCCTCTTAAGTTGAAAACGGAGTAAATTTTTTCAAAGGCCAATCCCATGGCAAAAGCGGTTTTGTATGATACGGATTTTTTTATTTTCTGAACCCCAAGTTCATTGAGAAAAAAATTTATCCAGTTCCAGAGATTTACTGGTATTCCGTCACTTATGAAATAGGCCTTTCCCTGGCATTTGTGCAAATTTCGCAGTTCCTCCGCAGCAAGTATGTGGGCATGTGCGGCATTTTCCACAAAAGTCAGATCTACCATGTTGTTGCCATCACCAATCCGCATTAGTTTTCCCTTTCTGGCCTGTTCTACTATTCTTGGAAGCAGATGTGGATCTCCGGGACCCCAAATAAGATGAGGTCTGAGCGAAACAGCGGGAACCTCTTTCTGGAGGAGAACTATTTTTTCGGCGGCGGCCTTGCTTTCAGGGTAAAAGCTTAGATACTTTTCCGGATATGGGGTGTCTTCATTTATTTTTTCTATGTTTTTTCCGCATGGATATGCAACACTTGGCGAACTTGTATATATAAGAGCCGGGATCTCATTTATACGACAGGCTCTTAAAACATTTTCAGTTCCCATAGTATTGGTTTTGAAAAATTCCTCTTTTTCTCCCCATACTTCAGCTTTGGCGGCTGTGTGAAAGATTATTGTACGATGGGAAAATGCTGATTTCAATGATGAAAAGTCTCTTATGTCACCATTGATGACATTAATACCCATTTCCCTAAGCTCAGGAGACGGCTTTCGACAAAATGCCGTGATAGAGGAGCAATTTTTCTGAATGAGAGAATTTACTATTCTCTTTCCAAGAAAGCCGTTTCCTCCTGTAACAATTGCTTTTTCATTGTTCCAGTTCACAGGCTAATTTCTAATTTCAGGTATTAATATGGGGAAATGGGATTTATACATTAGTAATTTGTCTTGACATTGCCTTCGGTCATGGAATTCATTTTTACGTTTGCGGCATGCCCATCTGCGAAGGCAGAATTTGCTCTTTGGTAGATATGTCTGAAGCGAGGCCATCCTTCATTTACATTTACACCGTCCTGGTCATGTTTTTTAAAGTCCCCAACAATGAAATTATCCTTGTCTTTTTCAACTCCACTTATGAATACACCTGGAATGGATTTGAAGGTAGGATAACAATTGGCATTTATCTTCTGGCAGGCTTCCAGTATAATAATAGTGTCCGATAGTCTTTTAATCTCACCCGCCTTCCAGAATCTACTTTGTGTCGGCCTTTCAATAAAATCAGGCAATATGACCGGATGGACGGCATAGGAAATCCAGACAGTTCCATCTGTGGAATGCAGAGCCTCCCCACATTCAAGGATAGATGAGCTTTCGCTGGAGAAAGGCCAAAGATAGGCCTTTATTGAATGTGAAAAGTCTATTCCTGTGGAATTTCCATACGGAAAGAAACCGAAATCTTCGGAATAGAGATTAATTGAGGAATTCGTCTGTTTCATATTAGACATGCATTTTATTTCCCTGGCCTTTTTTTTCGCAATTGCAAGGGCGGGGATCAGCAGTTGAGCAAGAATAGTGATGATAGCGACCGTGACGAGAAGTTCTATTATAGTAAAAGTTTTATTTTTTCTCATAAAAAATACGCCATTGTCCATTTATATCTGATTGTATCACATTTATGAGATAAAAATCAACTGCTACGACAACATTGATGAATTATTGGAAAACTCCCCATTTCTTCCCTTTCCCCCCTTTTTTAGAATCCGAATCGTAGAGTTTTTTCATTACCGGAATCGCACGGGTTTTGGTTGCGACCATTTCTTTCTGTGCCGAATGCACAACTTTTTCTTTTTCCCCTTTTGCAATGAAGAGGTTCAAAGTGGCGAGGATTTCAGTAAATTTGGGTCTCTGAACGGGGTGATAGGAAAGCATATCCATTACAATGGAACTTAAGTCTCCGGGAATGTCAAATCTTATTTCTGAAGGAGTGGCAGGGTTCACATAGTCAACCGTATTCTGTGTGACTATCCTATGAGAGTTCTGGTTGAATATTTCTGTTTTTTCTGTTTTTTTTCTTTTGACTCTCGAATAGATGGTTTCAATACTTGTTTTGCCGGCAAAAGGATATTTTCCAGTCAGCATGTAGTAGAAAAGAACTCCAAAACTGAAAACGTCACCCCTTTTATCCTCGACTTTGCTTTCAGCTTTTTCCGGGCTTATATAGTAAGGCGACACTTCGAATGCGGAATCCGGATGGTTCTGAAGGACATTGTAGTTGAATCTTGAAATGAAGAAATCGTTTATTCTTACATTTCCCCTCGCATCTATGTGAATGCATTCCGCTGTGATGTTGTGATGTATGAACTCCTTGTGGTGTGCGACGGCAAGCCCAAGAATAGATGCCTGTATTACGTTGACCACGCTGTCAATGTCAAGCAGCCCTTGGCTGTCGGGAGAGTACGAATCGAGGTTGTACCCATCCATTCTAGGCTGACTTACAAAAAAATTATCCTGGACTTCACCGCAATTGAGTATAGGACAGATATTGGGATGTTTCAGAGTTGTGAGCGCAAGTGCGTCGCTTTTTGCCAAATCAACATAGAATTTATACTCTGGCATATCCTTTTTGAGGATATAGATAATAGAATTCAGATTATGCGCCTGATCGAAGCCCTCATAAACTTCAAAGCCGCATTTGACACCCAATGGTTTTTCCAGCTTCAAATAGTCTATTTCGAGGGGTATTATGATTTCGGTTCCACAGTCCGAACATTCACAGACAGTAAATGGATCAATCCCAGTGATGTCCATTATACCACCGCATCCTCTGCACACCGTATCCGCCATAAGAATTCCCCGACAATTACATAATTAAATCAAATTTAACATTTAAATAATAATAAATCAAGCTTAATTTTTAAAATGGATAATAATTCTGGAAAAATCATAGTATTATGTGGTAGTACCGCATCGGGCAAGAGTGAAGTCTCACTGAAACTGGCTCTGGAGCTTGGCGGTGAAATAATATCTGCCGATTCTATGCAGATATACAAAGGACTGGACATTGGAACAGCAAAGCCTTCTAGTGATGAAAGGCGGATTGTCCCGCATCATCTGATAGATGTTCTTGATATATCTGAACCATTGAATGTCTATAAGTTTGTTGAACTTGCTGAAAATGCGATAAGCGATATAAGATCACGTGGGAAAATTCCATTTCTGGTTGGTGGAAGCGGAATGTACATAAGAGCTCTCTTATATGGTCTTGACCCGTTGCCAGGAGACGACGGCCTTAGGAAACTCCTAGAACTTGAATTTGGAAGCCCACAAGATTTCGACAAACTCAGAAAGGTAATGAAAAGTTTGGATCCCACTTCATTTTCGAGGTGGAAGGATCATCAGAGGAAACTTCTCCGTGCAATGGAAGTGAAAAAACTCACTGGCAAATCAATTCTCGAACTCCAGAAGACTTGGACGGGAAAAATGAAATATGACACTGTTTCTCTGTTTCTTCTGTGGGAAAGGGAAAAATTGAAAAAAAGGATAGAGGAAAGAACTGATGCAATGTTGAAAAAAGGTTGGATAAAGGAGGCCGAAAAAATGATAGGGAAAGGACTATCTAGTACACCGACGGCGAGGCAATCTCTGGGATACTCCATAATCGGCTCATTTCTAGGAGGAGAAATTGACTTTTCTACAATGCACCAAAAAATAATCACTGCCACATGGCAGTTTGCACGAAGGCAAGAGACATGGTTCAAAAACAAATATCCTGAGGCCGAAACTGTACCAATGCCAGTTGATTATTCTATTTTTCTTGAAAAAATACGTAGTAAATTGCAGCAAAGCATATTATCTAGAAGATAATGATATAATTCCAATAATAAATCAAATTGAGCTAATTATATCTTGAAAACAATAAAATCCCGTGTATTATATGGTGATCTTCACTATCAACAGTAAAATCAGGAGAACATCATGGGCAAGCGTGGGGCGAAAGTCGAATTTCCGGA
>CAIQLG010000402.1 GCA_903872565.1 uncultured Lentisphaerota bacterium
ATTCAAACATGAATCTTCCGGAATTACAGATTTTGCACTTCAAAGCTTTAAAAAAATGAAAAAAAAGTGATTTTAAATGAAAAATCATTTGCAAAACATTGAATTTCAAATTATACATTTTTGTGGCAAATGAGAAAAAAATTAAAGATAAATTTCCTTTGGCAAAGGATTTACATATAGAATTTTCTGGAACAGATAACAGGAAGACAAAACATACGTGTCTGAAAAAGAACTGCCCATAATTCTCCTTCACAACATTGATCTGACCTGGGACGCTCCGGATCTTAAAAATGCTGTAAAAGAAGTAAACATCCTGGAAAGAGAAGTCCTCAAGCAGGGGCATACTGTCAAAAATACTCCACTTTTCGATGGGAACCTGCGTTTACTGCTTTCTGAAATCGATCCGGAGAAACACATTGTCCTCAATTGGTGCGAAGGCATACCGGGAAAGCCCAGGAGTGAAGCCGCAGTGGTCAAGGCTCTCGCTTCGATGAACTTCATTTACACAGGTTCCGAAGCCGATGTGATAGAGAAAAGCTGGGACAAGCCGAAGATCAAAAAGATCCTGGAGGAAAACAAGATTTCAACACCCAGGTGGAAAATCTATGACAAGGATTTTTGCCCCGAATGGAACACTTTTCCGGCGATAGTCAAACCTGCTCTCGAGCACTGTAGCTATGGAGTGACCGGCGAATCCGTGGTGATGGAGAGAGCCCAACTCGAGAAGAGAGTACGCTTTGTCCTGGAGAATTTCAACGGCCCGGCGCTTGTCGAGGAATTCATAGATGGAAGGGAGTTTCACGTGTCGGTATGGGGCAATGGAAAAATAGAGATGCTTCCGCCGGTGGAAATGGACTTCACCAAGTGTGCCAGCTTCCGTGAGAGACTTTGCACCTACGATTCGAAATTCGATCCCGAGTCCAACCTTTACAACAAGATAGAACTGGTGGTCCCGGCGGCTCTGACGGAAGAAGAAAACAAGGAACTCGAGACCGTGGCGAAACAGGCTTACAGGGCTTCCGGATGCCGGGACTATGCGCGCCTCGACATCAGATCCCTTAATGGAACATTCTTCGTCCTTGACATCAATCCCAATCCTGACATAAGTTACGAGACAAGCATGGCATATGCCGCGGAAAAAGCGGGATACTCGTATGGCGCAATGATAAGCCGCCTCATACACTTCGCCTGTCTCAGACATCCCAGATTCTCAAAGTGCTAGTTGCATTATATGTTCGTTTTTTGTCATTTCCCTGCCTACATGTCAAAATTCTCATTCTATTTTAAGCATTGGCATCGGGTCTGGAATTTTGTCAATCACACCGAACTCTTTTAGCCTCCGCACAAAAAAAGGCATATGATCGTTATCAGAACAACTTCTTCATGTCGTCAATTACACTGTCAAGCTTTTTCTCTATCTTGTTGGTATTGATCCCTCCTGCGACATCAGACACAGCTTCAATTATTGCTGTGGATATTTCGTCGAAGAGTTTGCAGACGACTTTGCCGATTGCCACTCCATTCTCATCTTTCCCTATATTCTCCATTTTTATGATGGGAAGAGGAATGTCGCTTCCGACGCCTTGTCCCAGGAGATTGGCCTTGAGCCCCACAGTGTTATTACTCATCACAAATTCGTCTATGATAAATTTTTTTGGTTTTGCAGTCTTCTTGTCGGCCGGAGTTTCAGTTCCGGCACCTTCCTCCTTTTTTTTGCTGAACTTGTCAATATTGCCCTTGATCACCGAAATGTTGCTCTCGGTGAATTTTGTCTCAAACTTGAAGTCCGCGCCCTCGATGAGCACTTTTTTAACATGTATCTTGTCTGAAAAAAGGCTAGACGGAACGACTTCTATCATCATTTTCTCAAGTTTGAATGCGTATCCATCGGTGTATCCCGCCGGGTTTCCGACGATGAAACCGTCTATTTCAATTTTGCCGCTCATAGGGGATAAACTGAAGCTTTCAAGAGTTACCGGCACGCCAAGTATTTTAGGTGCCATGGTTTCGATACCCTTCTTCACCACAGAACTGAGATTTAGGAACAATGCAAGCACTCCGATAACAACCAGCAAAACGACAACGCCAACAATAAACAGAATTTTCCTTTTCATTTGTACACCTCGTAATGACTGCCTATATCAAGCAGATATATTTCTTTTTCCGTCATTTTAATCGTTATTACAATTCTATAGGAATAAGTAAGGCTTACTGCTGATTTCCCCTTATGGATTCCTTTCAAATGGTGAAATTTCAGTGATGGGTTCTGGGGATTTGCCTGAAGCATCTTGGAGACTTCTTCAAACACAGGTTTTAGCTCCTGATGTTTTTTAAAGAACTTTCGGGCAGTCTGCAGAAAAGTTTCAGTCCAGACAAGGTTATACATATTCAGGCTTCTTTTTCTATTTCTGACATCATTTTTTTCAATGTCCCCCTGTGGATGCGCCCAAGCTTAATATCAGTGTCGGATGCGGCAAGCCTGCTTTCGAAAATGTCATTCAGCATCTGCTGAAAATCCTCTTCAGAAATAACGACATAACCAAGGTGGTTGTTTTTTATCACGTGAACAGGGCCTCTTTCGAGAAGCTGGTCGACAACTCCTATTCCCCTGCGTTTGATTTCAGATGCTGCAATTACATTCATGCTTGTTCCTTTTTCAGTCTTTAATCAAGTATCAATAACAGTACTGTAATTGGTTCTTAGAAAAAGTCAAACAATGCAAAACAGAATAAGTGAAATTGATTTTGCCGTCGAGGACAAGGGAATTAAGATTCCGAAGGCATAGAGGACGTGACGGCAATAAGGGGAGTAAGACGGGTATTAATCTTGAAATCTGATATTGGCATATCATATTAATCAATATGAACAAGACAAGAAAAATCATAGTATACCTGCTTGTCGCCACTTTATTCCTGCTGTTGGCGGCATTTTTCGAACGGCACACTGTGTTAACACTTGTTCCAGGGGATACGGCATTCAAGAAAATTGACGGGACTGCATATACCGAAACAGCATCTTTCGATGGCCTTGTGCGGAAAGATGGAAAACTTTATGACGTATACAGTCTTACTCCGGAGCTTCTCCAACTCAAAGATTGCCCTACCTGAAAGTGAAAATTTCGGACGCGCGTGTCGCGGCCAATCCAACCTAAGGAACAATGAATTATTTTGCTAAAATCAGATTTTACACTGCTCTAATATCTACCTGGCTGATGAATCTGAACGTGTTCGGGCTTTCATTCAGGAAGATATGCGCTCCCGGCTTCAACTGCCACGGATGCCCCTGGGCCTCGATGTCCTGCCCGGTTGGAGTTTTTGCCTACAGTTCTGCGATACACCAGATTCCTCTTCTTGCCATCTCTACAGTTCTGGCGATAAGCATTTTCGCTGGTCGTCTAGTCTGCGGGTTCATTTGTCCTTTCGGGTTCCTGCAGGATATTTTGAACAAGATTCCATCTCCGAAATTTACAATTCCACGCTTTCTTAGATATGGCAAATATTTGTTTCTTCTTTCTCTGGTAATTGTTCTCCCCTGGATTTTCGGGTTCGAATCTTCGGGTTACCTCTACCTGCCAAAGCCGAAAATCACAAAAAACACCGATGGGAACGTCAATGTTTCATCAATTGTCAGGAATATCGGAGACAAGGCAGTTGAAAATCCAGAACTTGTTTTTGTATATGTTAAAAAGAATGATGCCGCAACTGAAATAGTTTTCGAGCGAAAGGTGAAATACGATAGGATTTCAATAAGCCCTGGGGAAGAGAAGCAAATGCCCGTGGAGGAGGTTCCCAACATGCTTTCCGAGGCAAATTTGCTCGTGAGTTCTCCCCAAAGCCGTCCTGAACAGATTCCACGCTATAAACTTTATTTCTGTACGCATTGCCCGAATGGGACTCTCACGGCATCTCTGCCCGGGATGTTTATGAAACAGGACGATTCCGGGATCTATGCTTCCAGTATCTTCAGTCTGAGATACTTGATCCTTGCTGTTTTTATTGTTTCTGCGGTGTTGATTTCAAGGATTTTCTGCAGGGTGGCCTGCCCGCTTGGTGCAATTTACTCAGTTTTCTCCAAAATGTCAGCTTTCGGAGGGGTAATAATCAATTCCAAAACCTGCATAAACTGCGGGAAATGCGACAAATCTTGTCCGATGGGGCTTGATGTCAGGAAAGAAGTCGGAGGTCCGGAATGCATATCCTGCGGCGACTGCATCAGAATCTGTCCTGTCAAATGCATATCCAGAAAATAAAAAACCCCGAAAAACGGGGTTTTGGATAAACTTGTATTTTCGTTTTACTCTATGGGAGAAAGCTCTATTTTGAATGCTCCACCAAGATACTTGCCTTTATCAAATTCGAATAAAGCTACAACAATATAGCTTCCCGGTGGTACCTCACCGAGGTACCCTCCTCCACCCCCTCAAGACGGGCACAGGACACCATTTTTCACTTCTTTTTTCAGAGTGACAGTTTTGTCTGCAGCTATGATGTAGAATTCGGTACTTCCCTGCGTGGATTTCACTGTCTTATTGTCTTTAGGATTCTTCTCTGTAATGTCGGCCATCAGCTTGAAAGGAGAAAGGTTCTTCTTACTATATTTTTTCTTGAAACTTGCAAGATCCTTCTGGTATTTCGCCTCATTTCCCACCTTTGGAAGCTTATATGGTGTGACAAAGCATTTATAAGTAAAGGTTATACCCTTCTTTACGGTTGTGCCTTCTCTCGGGAGCTCAACAATTTCTGCGCCCGACAAGGGAAGCCCCGCCACTCCATCGAGGTCTGCAGCTGCAACCCCACCACTCCCTGCTTTTTCCGCTTGCTTCCCGTCCTGTGCGACAAGCAGTAAGGAAAAAACAAAAATTGATGCAATAAATGTAAATTTCACTTTGTTCATGCCTTTAATATAATATCTTACATAAGTAAATGTCAAGTGTTTTTTGTAAATTATTTTATTTTTCCCGATAATTGATTCACAAGGATTTTTAAAAGGAGTTTTGATGATGAAAAAGCTTATGCAGGCTTTAGTTTTGAAAATTGAATACGTCTTGGGATTTGGCACGGTAACAATCTTTATGGCTACAATTTTTATCGCCTTTTCCTGCCTGGCAGAAGAAGAGAAAGCCGTCCACAAACCGCAGGAGAAAGGCTTTTGGGAAAGCGTCGGGGACTTCTTTTTGCCGCACCTTGAGAAACGGAATGTCATTTTCGAGAAACAGACACAATATTTTCTTGTGACAGTCGAGGAGGACTCTAATGGGCTGCGCCACCTCGTCTTCAATCCCTGCAAGGGCTCGCAGGGCATATTGAACCCCGAAAAACCCGATGAACTCATCTCGAACTACTGCAGATACACGACTATTTTTCTTCCGGCAATCAGCAATCCCCCAAAAAGAGTTCTTTTTATCGGACTCGGTGCCGGAATCATTCCGAGATTTCTGAGGAAAAATTTCCCGGACACCGTGATTGAAATTGTCGAGATAGACGGCGAAATTCCTGATGTCGCGGAAAAATATTTCGGATTCAAAAAGGACAACAGGACAAACATCACAATAGGGGATGGCCGCGACTTCATTAACAAGGCAAAAGAAAAATACGACATCATCTTCATAGATGCCTATACCGCCGACAGTATTCCCTTTCAGCTTACGACCCGGGAATTCTTCGGAAAGATCAGGGCGGTGCTCGCGCCAGGAGGCATAATGACTGCGAACATCGCAAATCTCGGGAAAGAAAATTTTCTCTCGTGCGAATTGAAAACTGTCCGTGAAATTTTTCCGGATCTGGCAGTTTTCGTGTGCTCGAAGAACAGCAACTATATACTTTTCTCAAGAAGCGATGCAAAGATAGACAATGAAAAGCTGAAGGAAAAGTCGGCCACTATCGATGAGAAATCAGGTTTGAATTTCAAGATCGGCGATCTGATTGAGACAAGAATGCCGGAGGAGGAATTGCAGGATATGACCAAAGACGGCCAAATTCTCAAGGATGATTTCGCCCCGGTCGAAACGATGGACTAGATTTGTTTGGCGGAAATCATTCCGCATCTTTTTTACTCCATGGAAATAAATTTTCCATTCACCGTTTCCCGTTGACCCGTCCCCCGCAAAAAAAATATCGAGGTTGCTATCGGACAAGGAAAAAATATTGAAAATAGTTCGTTGGGATGGTAGAAATGCCATTTCGGGGTACATTTGAAAAGTAAAAATGGAATAAGAAGTGGCGGTCAAAAAGGCCATCACAGACAGAATCAGGGGATTGCAATAACAAAATGGGAGATCGACAATGAAAAAGTTCCTGCTGACGGCGCTGCTCGTGGTTTCAACCGGTTTCTATCTTGTCCACGCTGAAAATGCAAAGGATAAAGACAAGGAAAAAGCAAAACCGGCCAAAGTCGATGACAAACAGGGCTACAAGGATGGGGACAAGGGCACGATGAGCGGCGAAATTACAAAAATTGAGAAGAACCGCGTGACTGTCAAGGACGGGGAAAAGCAACTGACATTCATGCCCGTGTGGAAGGGAGGCGCCCCTAAAGATGGAGGCGGATTCGACAAGGATATTCTTGAAAAAATAGGGAAGCTCAAGGTTGGTGCCAAGGTGAAGGTTTCATGGCATTGCGAGGAACACCTCAGGATCGATTCCATAGACAAGTCAGAATGATGTCTGGTAGTATGCTAATATACAAATCGGGGATGGCCGTGATGTTCTTGCGCTGCTCCTCAGTAACTGTGTTCAGGAACTCCTTCCCGCTGTCTCCGGTAATTGATATCCAGTAATCCATCCTTCTATCGGTAATGCGTCAGTTTTCGGCGGTGGAGGGCCATACTCCGTCGTGGCCTTAGGCGGACACGACGGAGCGTGTCCCTCCAGAAAGGTCATCTGCCGGAAACTCTTAACGCATTACCTTTATCGTTGTTTTGCCTGCTTCCATGCTTGAAATCACGTTCTGCCGTGTTATCTTATGGTCAAATCAAAATTCCTATCAGTTACGATACCGATTTAAACATGCTTCACTGAATATTTATGCGGTATCTGCATAGGCGGGTGTGGACAGTGAAAGGGCTATTGTGTCATGTGGTTTTTAAGGCAAAAAAAAATCAAGGCAGTGCTCGAGCACGAACTTGACGCATTTACCCAAGACAAACTTAAGTGTCCCAGTTGTCATCACGTATTCCCGATGGCGGGGCACATGCCACTCTCCATCAAACCGTGTCCGGAATGCGAGGAGCCAATCCTTGTTCCGCTCAAACTGGGGAACTACTGGCTTTTCGAATTTCTCGGGAAGGGTGGTATGGGCGCAGTCTACAAGGCTTGGCGCGTCGATAACCGGGAAACTCCATTTGCACTCAAGATACTGCCGCGTAACAAACGCAAATCACAGGCGATGGTAACGAATCTCTTGAAGGAAGCCGAGGTCGGCAAACGTCTGTGCGGCCATGACAACATAATGACCGTGATTGAGTGTGGCGAGATCAATGGCGAGTACTATGTGGTATCGGAGTACTTGGAAGGCACGCCTCTGGAGAATACCTTGAGCACTGGTGCGAAGATGCCGGACAGCGAGGTGCTCTCGATCGGTATGCAGCTACTTGCCGCCGAGTCGCACATCCACAACAAGGGCTACCTGTACCGCGACATGAAACCCAGCAACATCATGCTGCATCCGCAACGCGGAGCCGTTTTGTTTGATTTCGGCATCTGTCTCACATTGGAAGACGCAAAATGGGTGAGATTGGACGAGTTCCACGGAACACCGGTTTACATGCCGCCGGAACGCATAGTGGGAGTGGGTGAACAGGTCAACAGTGAGATTTACAGTTTGGGCATGGTACTGTTCCACGCGGCTGCAGGCTGTCCACTTTTTGAACCAGGTTCGGGAGAGGCGGACCTGCAACGGGTGATGCGTGCTCATCTCGGTTTTACCCGGGAGGGACCACGCATGCGCCGGATCCAAGGAAAAATGCTGCTCGCCTGCATCAAACGCATGATTCACCGCGATACCTACAAGCGCTTCAATACGTTTGCCGAAGTGGAAGAAATGATGATGATTCTCTATCTGCGAGGCGTCTGCCCCGGCGCTGTCGTTGGTGTAAAACCTCCGATTTTCGAACTCGATAACAATAATAAACCCGAGGTGAAGGTAGATTCGCCTGCCGAAGGAATGCTTGCCGACATTCTCGTTTCCTGCGATCGTTGCGGGCGAGTGCTCGCAGTTGCGGAGCCGGAGCTCGGACAAGAGATGGTGTGCCCGGCCTGCAATCACAATTTCATGGTTCCCACCCGCAGCAAGGCGGCGAAGCAGGAAAACGTATCATTGCCCGTTGCACGCGAAATAAGCGACGAAGAACGCGCACAACTCGCCGCTGTGGACAAGGAGTTTCTCTCTTTCCTGGATGGTGCAACCAACAAGAATTGCTGGGAACACGGTTTGGCGGCAGCGCTGATGCAACAGGTGCTGGAGCCGTTGCTACAGAAAATAAGCGAGAGATGGGGACCATTCAACATAGTTGAGACAAAATGGTTCAAATCCAGAACCTTGCGCAAGGCCGAGGATGGGATCGATGAGATTTTCGAGGCAATAATGAAGGCCAAGCTCCGCTTGTATCGGATCATCAACGAAGCACTCGATCAGGCTCTTTATAAGAACAGCATTGCCGACTTGATCAGTTTTCAGGCAAAACTGAAAGAATGGGGAGATATGCTTCTTGAGGCGAACGAGTTGATCTACAATCTGAAGATTCCAAACAACCCAACTTGCTCGCGCTTGTTGGAGCTGTTGACAAAATGGATAGGATCGGATATTTCCATACTTAATGGGCTGGCGGATCATCTGGCGCAGGTCTATCATGAAGGCGGAACAAATATCAATGTCTTTGAACACCAGATTTCGCTGGTGCCGCCGCATTTGACGGAATACAGCAGTGAACGTATGAAATTGTATGCTTGAATAAGGAGAAAACACCGTGGACACGACAGAAATAACAAATACCAATGATGGTGCGCAACAAGTGCAGGAGACCGCCAAGCCTAAGCTGAAACTACAGCAGGAGATTGCCACACTCCTAAAGGATTTCAACAAAACGTATTCAAACATTCAGCTTTACTCGTGGGACCATCCGACAACACAAATGCAGATCCAACATAACTTTGACAGCTTTCGGAAAGTGATCAATGAATTCGGACGCTTCTCGATTTCATTGCAAGATAAGAAATTCATGTTCGAGGGCAACAGCATTGAAACGACCAGCTCGGGGATTGTCCGGCTCGGACGCCGTCTGGCGGATATAGGAGTGGTAAGCTTTACATTTACCGAGGAATTGACTTTCGAGGACATGGAAAAGCTTTTCCGTATAATAACCTCGACAGAACAGGAGATCGGGGAAGCCGGTGGTATTGACATGCTCGCTCAACGCGAGAACTTGCTTGGTATCAAGGTCAACTCTTCTTATTACAAGCTTGTCCAGGAAAATGAAGAAGTAGTTGACTCCAATATGATTGGCGGTGGTGGTGGAGATCCGACACTGGACGGGATAATGGACCCGGGCACAAAGCCGCGGGAGATGATGGAGAACATCGTGTCGGATCCCGTTTCTTTCTGCGACAAATTGCTCGAGACGGTCAACAAAGTGAACAAATCGCTTAGCGGGGACGAACTGTCAAACATGATGAACACCTTGGTGCGCAACATCGAGACAGTGACGCGGCAGGATGGAGGAGCTCCAATCTTGCGTGCGGCGCCAATGCGCAAGAAACAAGTTGTTCGTTCTTACGCGCTACTGGAAGTGAATCTGAAACGCGAGGCCGAACGGCGCAAAGGAACGCAGGTGGGAGCTGTGTTGCAGCAGGTGGCCGATAATATTGCGGAGACGACAAACTCCGCCCGGGCGGAATCGATTGTTTCTGAGTTCACTGAAACCGGCGGTGACAAGAAGAGAACCAAGGACATGCTCAAGGCGGTCTCACCCAATCAGAAGACCGATGAGGAAATCCTCCCGAAAGTGAAGGAGAAAGTCAAGGAGAACCCAGAACAAACCGGAGGGTTGCTCGACTTGGTCGAGGAACACATTGAAGAACGCAAACAGAAAGCCCGCAAACGCCGCAAGCCCGCCTTGCTCGATCGAGTCCGTAAGAGGATCGAAGATGATTTTCATATAGAGCCGGGCATCGATCAGTTGATGGTGTATCTGGAACACGCTGTCAACAATGAGTTGCAAGCGGAGCTTGACAAAAAGATGGTCGGACATGAAAAGACGCTGGCCAAGAAGGACCACATTTTAACAGTTTTCAACCGTTTTTTCATGGAATTGAACATGGGACTTGTTGTTCTAGGAAAAGACGAGACAGTGGTGGAAATAGTGAATCCGCAGACGATTCCGCCATTTATCAAAGTCGGTCAGCCGCTCTTGCCCGAGGTGATGGAAGCTCTTAAAAGTCTGAAGACTGGCGAGGTGGCCAAGTGCGAAAATGCCCTGATTTCGAATGTCTTCAAAACTCAGGACAACCATATTGACTCATTCGTAGTTTCATCACCCCCCGCTGTAGGTGTCCAGGCAATTCAGCCGCCTAATAACGAGAATAATAAATAATGTCTTAAAATTCCATTCGAGAAGCCAACATCGTTGTCTCACCTTCAAAACAAAAGGTTCACGATCAACCCAAGTCCTCGTCTTCAATAGTAAAACAGCCGCCCAAGGCAAGAAATTTCCAAGCCGAGATGGAAGAGGCATTGACGTGTCGTTTAGCAAAAGTAGGTGATATATACGATCGTTCTGAGCTTGAGACAATAATGAGAGAATGGTTTGACTATGATGAAGATGGAGCAATCGAATGGGCGATGAAATTACCAGAAGGAAAAAACAAAGATCAATTATTGGGTGCTGTAGTAGGTATCTGGGGGACAAGTAAACCTGATAAAGCCAAAAATTGGATCGAACAATCCTCGCTTTCCCAGGACAAAAAGGACAAATTGCTGAAAAAAATTGAGAAAAATATTCCAAAGAAATAGCTAATTTCCCGTTCACCGTTTCCCGTTGGCCGACCCCTGCAAAAAAAATGTATTTTCGCGTTTTTCGCGTGTTTAGCGGGAAAAAAGATGGTATTAAGGTTCCGCAGCAGCGGATTAAGTATGTTCATAATTGTCATCCGCCTCCCTTGAAATATCTGCTATCATGCGTCAGTTTATTGGAATAACTGTTTTATAACCAAATTCAGGTGATTGGCGATGTCAGAAATCAAGGTGGAACTCAAGGAAAGGGCCTATACCATATTTGTGGAGAAGGGAATTCTCGGAAAATTGGACAATGTACTTGAGAAAAAATTAAAGGGAGCGAATGTTCTCGTAGTGACCGATGATTGCGTGAAAAAGATCTATGCGGAAAAGCTCGTTGCGGAACTCGCAAAAATTTCCTCGCAGGTGGCCGTATTCGACTTCCCCGCCGGCGAGGAGTCCAAGAAAATCGGCACCCTCGAAATGATATATCGCGCCGTGGTTAGGAATGGGCTCGACAGAAAATCAGTGATTGTAGCGCTGGGCGGCGGCGTTGTCGGGGATATTGCCGGATTTGCGGCGGCGACATATATGCGAGGAATAAGCTACATCCAGATACCGACGACACTCCTGGCAATGGTTGATTCGAGCGTCGGCGGCAAGACCGCCATTGACCTCACCGAGGGGAAAAACCTGGTAGGCGCATTCTGGCAGCCGATGGCCGTCATCGCAGATCCCACGACGCTTTCGAGCCTTCCACATAGAGAGATAAACTGCGGACTTGCCGAAGTCGTGAAATACGGCGTGATAATGGATAACATATTTTTTGAATTTCTTGAGAAAAACTCCGGCAAAATAAAATCTCTCGACATGCACATCCTCACTTATATAATAGCAAAATGCTGCGAACTCAAGGCGCAAGTAGTTTCCGGCGACGAAAGAGAGGAAAGCGGACTCAGGGCAATTCTCAATTTAGGCCATACATTTGGCCACGCGATTGAGACTGTCACCGAATTTGGCAAATTCCATCACGGCGAGGCAGTATCAATCGGGATGGAGATGGCTGCGAAATTCGCAGTTCTGCAAGGCATGATGAAGGAAGATGATGCAAAAAGGATCACGGCATTGCTGAGGGAATTCTCGCTTCCGGTTGAAAACCCCGGCATCGAACCGGAAAAACTTGTCTCGGCAATGAAAAAGGACAAGAAAAACAGTGGCGGCAAAATAAAACTTATTCTTCCATCGAAAATTGGATCGGTCTCAATTGTGGACTCCGATGAGAAGCACCTTCTTGATTTTCTGAGGAAAAATGACTGACCGCGAAGCATATATCATTTTGAATCTTGTTTCCGGAATAGGCCCGGTGCGCCTTCGCAAGCTTGTGGATCATTTCGGAAAACCAACAAGAATCCTTGAGGTTTCTGTAAAGGAGCTTTCCTCGGTCTACGGAATTAGCGGGGAACTCGCCACCGAGATCTGCGCCTGGAAGGAAAAAACCGGCTACGAGAAGGAATTTTCCCTCGCCGAACGCGCCGGAGTGAAAATAATCACCAAGATTGACGATGAATATCCTGTCCTTCTGAAGGAGATAGCTGATGCCCCGATCTGCATCTATGTCCGTGGCGAACTTGATCCGAAAAACAACCAGAACATTGGAATCGTGGGATCAAGGAGGATCAGCAACTACGGCAGGAATATGGCTGAGTACCTTTCGCAATCTGCGGTTTTCGCAGGCTGGACCGTGATTTCCGGACTCGCATTCGGAATTGATGCTGTGGCACACAAGGCGGCCGTGGACGCGGGCGGAAAAACTGTCGCCGTGCTTGGCGGTGGCCTTGGCAGAATATTTCCACAGGAACATGTTGGCCTAGCCAAAAGGATAATCGAGAGCGGTGGTGCCGTGATAAGCGAATTCCCGATGGAGTTCAAGCCGAACAGAAATTCCTTCCCGATGCGCAACAGAGTGATATCTGGGATTTCTATGGGAACACTCGTTGTCGAAGCCGGAATATCAAGCGGATCGCTGATAACTGCGAAATTCGCACTCGAGCAGAATCGGCAAGTTTTTGCGGTTCCTGGACAGGCGGACAACGCGCAGGCAAGAGGATGCAACAGCCTGATCAAACAGGGTGCTAAACTCACGGAATCATTCGACGATGTCCTCGAAGAATTTGACTTCCTGCCGGGCTTCGAGCGTAAAAATCTCGAGAAGGGCGAAACTCAGGAAGAAACTTCCGATGATGTCCCTGCGCTTGGCGAAGACGAAAGCAAGATCCTTGCCGTGCTGGAAAAAGGAGAGACTTCTGCAGATACGGTTTCCGCAGAAACTGGAATCGCACCCGGAAAACTTCTCGCCCTCATGATGCAGCTCGAAATGATGAGAAAGGTCGTCCAACTCCCCGGAAGAATATTCTCCCTGAAAAGAACGATGAAGAGAGACATAAAATGAAAACGGCATTAGTTGGCGTTTTATCATTGTTAATCGTTGCCTAAAGTATTTTAATATTTCAGGATGAATTCAGGAAAAAAGGGATTATTTTTCTGTATGAGTCGGAATATGTTTTTCAGTAAGACAATCCCAGAATTCTGACAGGTCGAAAGCCAAGAGGTAGTTGAAAATTTGCTGATTGCACAAGATGAATCCAATGAACAGGAATAATTTCAGACTTCCTGATCCGCCCTAATTCTGTATTCTGTGTAACTACCTTAAATTCAATCTGTTAATTCCAGTTCTGGCGTGTCAGCTCTTTTTTGCAAGTGGAAAAAAGGGATGTACCTTTCCTTAAAAAAACAACGC
>CAIQLG010000403.1 GCA_903872565.1 uncultured Lentisphaerota bacterium
AAACTTTTACAAAGTTCAAACAAGCGATTATGGAATGTCTTGAGAATCAAACAAAGGAGGTTCTCCATGATTTAGAAACATTGTTGACATGTAAATTCCAGAGTTTTAAAAATGTTAAAATCTTAAACTAATACAGTATAATTATCGCTGCCATGGTGGGGTATTTTATTTTGGTTTAATTTTCGCTGTTAAAAATAAAGAGAGCTAGCGGGTATTTTAAAATTACAGATTTGAAAGTCATATTTTATACTTCTATTTCAACATTTCATCAGCGGCTTTCTCGCCTTCAATTGAAACGAATCTCAGGGTACCAGATAAAATATAATCCTTGGGTTGTTCCAAGTTATCTGGACTTAACTTAAGATTGCCCCAGTAAAATCTTGGGTTCAATTCGTGGATCTTATTAATGAAGTCTATTATTTTCTCTTCGGGAGCTTTTGCCTTGACTGATATGTCATTAGATGACAGATATTCACTGACCCTGAATGACTTGGTTTCGCTCGTTTCTCGCAGTGTAATTCCCGCTTTCTCTGCGGCATTTTCAATCATCTCCTGAGCTTTTAAGGGCAATTCGCCGTCACGTTTCGGGATCCAAAACATTTTCGCGTATTCAGTATTTCCCGCATCGGTTATGACAGGTGGAACATATTTCAAGTGAATGCATACTATGGTGCTTCCATCTGGATTTTTACGTTTGCTTACTTCTGGTTTGACAATCAAGTTTTTCCCACGAACTTTTTTTAAATCAAGTTCGTCCTCATTTTTAGCCAAAAGTCTTGCATCCACCCAATTATTTCTGAAAGACATATTCCGCATGGGAAATCCCGAGCATATTTCCTTTAGATAGTTCACGCATAAAGGCACTTCATGGTTTCCCATTTCTGGTTGGATTTCATTAAACTTGTTTGTGATTTCATTTTTAACAGAAGTACAGCCAATTGTTGTTCCCATTAAAATGACGGCGCAATAGAGTGCTGTTGAAATTTGTTTGATCTTCATCCGTCTCTTTCTCATTTTTAAAAAAATAACTGCTTTTAGGGATAGACAATGTAATTTATTGGCAAGTTCCAACAATCCAAGTAAAATATTAAAAGTTCCTCCTCCGAAAATAAGCGCTACAGGCACGGAGTAAAATTGCATACGTAAGAGTATAATGTATGTTTATTGCTGGCTTACAGCTCAATAGCTTAAGGGAAAACTGGCTAACGGTGAACGGTCAATGGTGAACAAAAAATTATTACAAATCGGACTATATGCATTGTGCGCAATTGTCGCGGGAGCCGGGATATTCCTGAGACTCCTTCCGAGGGAATCCGTAAAAAATACCGGGAAGAGTCCTGCCGCTTCTGCTGTGGAAAATCAACCTGTGGGAAAATCCGACTGGCCTGTTTTCAGAGGCGACAGTCTCCTTTCAGGATGTTCCAATATGAAAATCGCGAAGAACCTTTCTCTCAAATGGGAATATTCCTGCGTGAATTGCTCGACTCCTGTCGCAAAAAATGGAAAACTTTATCTTGTGAATGAAGATGGCATCTTATTTGCACTTGATTGCAAGAAAGGGACTTTGATCTGGAAAACGGGAAGTGGAATCGGCAAGACCGGGGCCGCCCTGCTTTTTCATGACGGAACACTTTTTGTCGGGAATGACGACGGAGAACTTATTGCATTAGATGCGGCGGGCGGCAAGGAGAAATGGAGGACAAAAACAGATGGACAGATCAAGGGGGCTGCAAATATCTGGCAGGATTCTAAAACCGCACGTTCTATCGTCATATTTGGTTCCTATGACTCTAATCTTTATGCGCTTGATTCTTCGGACGGAAAAAGGATTTGGACATTCAAGTCGGGCGGCTATATAAACGGAGCTGCAGCAGTTTATGCGAATTACGCAATTTTCGGAGGCTGTGACTCGATGCTGAGAATTGCCGATCTTGTCAATGGAAAAGAGGCCGAATTGATTGCCACCGGATCATATATTCCGGGAAATCCTGCGATATGTGGAAACAGCGTCTTTTGTGCGAATTACGAAGGCAAAGTGATCTGCTATGATCTGAAGAATAAAAAAATCCTATGGGAACACGAAGAAAAGGGGATGCAGTTCATGTCAAGCCCGGCAGTTAATGAAAGTCGCATTGTTCTGTGTGCCAAAGAAGGGGAAATATTGTGCCTTGCCACTTCCGACGGTTCTCTAAAATGGAAATTCAAAGTGAGGGGGAGCATTGAGACTTCCCCTGTAATCTGCGGGGACAGGATGCTAACAGGTTCGTCTGACGGAAGACTATATGTTTTAGACTTGGAGTCAGGAAATCTTATCCAGGAATACGATGCAACCTCTCCGGTAATCTCGTCGCCGGTAGTGGCGGATGGCAATATATTTGTTTGTACCGAATCCGGCAAGATATTATGCTTAGAGGTTGTTAAAAAATAAGTTTTACAACCCCTTAAGGCAATCGAAGCGAAAAAGGGAATATAGTTTTTCTTAAACTGCACTATTTTTATTGAAATCTTGGGCAAAAGCATATATATTTAGGCTGTGGTGAGCATTATTTTTTCCAAGGATCTAAGGATTTATGATAACATTTTTTGTAAGTATGGCAGTTTTTGATTTTGTCTATTTTTTCTCGCAGGAGCAGGAAATAAGCATCGTTGACAACCCCGGATTCATCATATATCCGGCTTTTTTCATTATTGGACTGTCCATACTGATGTCCTTCTGGGTAAGGAAATGCGACTGGATGGACACCATGTTTGTAACGATTAGCGCTCTTGCCGGGTTTGTCTTCGAAGGCTTTATAAGTGATTCTATTTTCAGAGACGGCCTCTTCAAGATCGGCTTTCTCGGCTGGATGTTTGGGGCGGCAATTTTCAGCCTGATTGGTTTTTTCATTGGCCGTCTGCTAAGGAAGTTTTGCAGAAAAAATCCCATCTTCAGGCTCGTGTGCTCTCACCTTGGCAAGAAAATCTCCTGAATTGAAAATAGCGTTCATAATTCCGGGATCAGGCGCAAGTTTCTACTGCCAGAACTGCCTTAGGGATTTCGGGCTTGTCCGCGGACTTCGCGGAATGGGTGCCGAAATTTCCGTTATCCCACTTTATCTTCCATTGGACAATGAAAATTTGCCCGATCTGCGAAACCTTCCGGTTTTCTGCGGTGCCGTAAACATTTATCTCCGCGAAAAATTCACTTTGTACGATTTGATTCCGGAAGCGATGCGAAGCATGCTTGACTCAAAGGTCGTCCTTGACTTCGCCTCCGGACTTTCCACCTCGACCAGTTCCAAAGGGCTTGAGTCGCTCACCATTTCAATCCTCGAAGGAACGGACGGCAGACACAAGTGCGAACTCGACAAACTCGTCTCGTGGTTGAAAAACGAGGAGAAACCTGACATCGTGCATATCTCGAATGCACTTCTGCTAGGAGTCGCGGAAAACATTTCCACGGAGCTGAAAATTCCTGTCTTCTGCACAGTACAGGACGAAAACCAGTGGATTGATTCGATGGATCAGGAATTCCGGGAAAAGATTTACCGGACAATGGCTTCAAAGGCGACAAGCATCAAACGGTTCATCTCAGTCAGCAGCTGGTATTCTGAGAAATTCGCGGAAGATCTCGGGATTGGATTGGAAAATATTTCTGTTATTTCTCCCGGGGTGGATTGTGGGAATTATCATAGATCGAATCTGCCTTCGGATCCGCCTGTCATCGCATATCTGTCGAGAATTTCCGAGGAATCCGGAGTTGGCATTCTTGCGGAGGCATTTGCAATCTTGAAATCGCAAGGTGGCATTTTTAGAAACCTTAAATTGAAACTTTCGGGTGGTTTTTCGCGAGACGGCAAGGAGTTTTATGAAAAAGTTGCGAAAAAAATGGAAAAGTCCGGGTTTAAAGATGATATTACTATTATCGAGAAATTCGATGACAAGTCAAAGAATGAGCTGTTGGGCGGAGCTACAGTGTTTTCTGTGCCATCCGTGTCGCCTGAGGCTTTTGGTTTTGAGATCCTTGAGGCGTTCGCCTCAGGAGTTCCGGCCGTTTTACCTGGAGTTGGAGCATATCCGGAAATAGTGAATTCCTCCGGAGGCGGAATCATTTATTCCCCGAACACGCCTGAAAACCTTGCGGGGGCACTGAAACAGATTCTTGATGATCGTAGTAGGCTTGAGAAACTTTCTGAGAATGCGTTCAAGGCGGCAGGTTCACTGTTCTCAATAAAGACTACCGCAGGAAAATATATGGATACATTCAGGGGTTGTCATAAGCACTGAAATATTGCCAAACCTTTTGCCATGATTTGCGGTAAGGGATAGGGGTACAGGATTAAAACGATAAATTTGCGATCACTTGGAATCCATAATAAGTTTACCGAGGATAAAATTAAAAAGGCAATTGGTAATTGTCTGGAATAATTAAAGTGGTGAAATATGGGACAGCCTGCAAATCAGTTGATTGTAAAAGATCTTGTGAAGAAATATGAAAATCCATCAGGGCCATCACAGGAGGTTCTGAAAGGGATTAATCTGGTTCTTTCGCAGGGCGATTTTATCGCCCTCAAAGGACCTTCGGGATCCGGGAAGAGCAGTTTTCTCAACATCATAGGCGGACTTGACCGCCCGACATCAGGCAAAGTCACGTTCGGATCACTTGATCTGGCTGTAATGAACGAAGAGGCGATTGCCGATTTCAGGTTGAACAAGCTTGGATTTGTATTTCAGGAGCAACATCTGCTTCCCCAGCTGACCGTGATGGAAAACATTCTGCTTCCAACACTGCCGAAAAATGCCCGCGGCAACGATGGAAGTTCATATGATTACGCAATCAGCCTGCTTGAGAAGTTTGGACTCCTAGAGAAAATCAGCCAGATGCCCTATTTGCTTTCAGGAGGGGAGAAACAGCGTGTGGCAGTTATCCGCGCCCTCATGAACCGGCCGGAAATGATTCTCGCCGACGAGCCTACAGGATCGCTCGACAGGGAGAACGCCTCTAGAATCGCGGAAATGCTTTCCGAGATCAACTCGTCATATTCCACAACCATCGTGATGGCAACACATTCGGACGAAATAGCTTCGAAGGCGAAAAAGATTTATCTGTTGAAGGACGGAAAGCTGGAGACTGCAAATCGGGTTGACCTTATTGCCAGCCGTCCATTTACCTTACAGGGACTAATGGACCTATAAGAAAAATGGGATCTCCCAATCTGTAAAATGCTAAGCAAAAAATAGTAATCCAACATGTTGTAAAAAATATAGAAGCGCAAACATACCAAGTAATATGTATAAAGCCTACTGGTTTCTTAATCAGGAAAATGCTTGTTGCTAAAAGGCCCAACATATA
Organism: uncultured Lentisphaerota bacterium; assembly: GCA_903872565.1. GTDB lineage: Bacteria > Verrucomicrobiota > Lentisphaeria > Victivallales > GWF2-50-93 > CAIQLG01. The sequence continues at coordinate 5,333 of CAIQLG010000403.1, forward strand.
AAGTTTAATTATAATGCTATAGGTATCAAGGTATAAGCCTGCTAATTCCAATAATAAATCAAATTGAGCTAATTATATCTTGAAAACAATAAAATCCCGTGTATTATATGGTGATCTTCACTATCAACAGTAAAATCAGGAGAACATCATGGGCAAGCGTGGGGCGAAAGTCGAATTTCCGGA
>CAIQLG010000404.1 GCA_903872565.1 uncultured Lentisphaerota bacterium
CGGTCTTGCCGTCCATGATGAGCTCGAACTTGCCGCGATTGACGTGCAGTTCCCCCTCGGTGCCGTAAAATGATACCCCCTTGCCCCGCACATGCGTGACGACGGTGCCATCGGCGTAGACGAGCTGCGCGCCGCGCTTCGCGGTCTCCCAATTCTGCGGCGCGCGGACTTCGACGGGCCCGCTGCCGTCCTGATTCAGCGCCCATTGGGTGATATCGATGTGGTGCGCGCCCCAGTCGGTGATCATGCCGCCGCCAAATTCCCACGTCTTGCGCCAGTTCGGAAAATGGTCGTGCACGCCGCGCGGGCTGAGGAACGGGCTGTAACCCACGAGCGGGCCCGGGCCGCACCAACGATTCCAGTCGAGGCCGGGTTCCATGGTCTCCGTAGGCTGGTGGTAGGGCGTGGCGGGATCGCCGAAGGAAACGTTGATCGCGCTAACCCGGCCGAGGACACCGTTGCGCACCATCTCGGCGGCCACGCGAAACTCCTTGGACGAACGCTGCTGCGAACCGACCTGAAACACGCGATTGGCCTTGCGCACTTCCTTCACGAGCTCGACCGCTTCGTGGATGTTATACGTGAGCGGCTTTTCGCAGTAGACGTCCTTGCCCGCTCGCACTGCGGCGATCGCGAGAAAGGCATGCCAGTGGTCGGGCATGTTTTGATTAGACGCATTGATTACTGCGTTTTTACTCGCATCAAGAGCACTAGTTAAAAATGTGGATACATCATCTTTGTAATTTTTATTAAAATTCCCAAATTGTTCAGAATTGAAATTAGCAGTAAGTCCACCTTTCATACTGTCACTAAACAGATCGGCGTATATAAAAGAATTTTTATCTAAGCGCAATCTATTACCAAATGTCAATTTGAAATTAGTAGGACTATCTAACGAAAAATCAATTTCCAAAATTATCGGGTACGTGATTGTTCCATCAGATAATTCCAAAGTAACAATGCTTCCTAATTCAAGCTGAGATATGAATGGAGCAAATGTTTGTAAAAATAGAAAATTAGTTGATTCTAACTCAAAACTGTACATCGGCTGAGAAACTTTTTGTAAAACATTTTGAGCTAAATCATATAAATCTTGCGCCTCTTGTTGCCTCCCCGTAATAGACATAGAATCAGTCTGAATAAAACTAGTATTATTATAGTTATTCTCTATAATGAATTTTGAAATACTCTCTATTTGTGCGGAAGTGAAATTATTTTCAAAACTTAAAGCACTATTAATAACTTTCAGTTGTGCAACTAAGTCATTAACTTCAATCTGCTTGGCTGCAATAAGAACATTTTGCGCCTTAATTTGAGATTGCTTTGCTTTTACCTGTGCGCTTATAGCGGAGATACTAAGTCCTTCTTGTATTCTCGCACCCATCACATCATTTAGCGCAGCTAACTCTCCCTGAAGCGTGACTAGATCGGCATTTAATACTATCAAGTCACTATTTTTTTGTTCAAGTTGTGCCAATAAATTTGCATAAATAGGTTGTTGAATAGCAATATTTGCTTCCCAAGCATCTAAGGCGTTTATAAGTGGTTGATCCATCCAATTAAGATTTTCGAAGTATGATAACTGATAGATTTTGTTCGTTCCTAAAGGATTAATTTCGTTTACAGAAAGATCACCCGCACCAGTAACATTGAGCGCTGTGATCATAGAATCCGTTATCTCTGTTAATTTGGTTGATTTTATAAGATTAGCGAATGATATAAAAATATCTGTCTGACTTGTAGCGCCTTGAACTGTATGAGCAGAAATTGTTCTATGCAAACTATCGAATTCAAAGATGCATTGGTATGCGTTTTCGCAATCTTGCGAAAGAAAGTTATAAATACTCTGATCTGTTACATCAAACGTTCTATAAAGTGATAGCAGAGCACCATCAACCGTACCCACACTCCATCCTGGCAGATAGGATAATATTTTTCCTAAAAGCGTAGGAGCAGGAGTAATATAGTTGTAGAATTGAAAAGTTCCAGAAAAAGCATTGATATGTTTATAAACTAGTTCTACAGAAGCGTCTTGTGCTGTTATGTTTTTTATATCGCTATAACCATTTGAATCTTCTTGTATTCCCGTTATCATAAAAAGCGCAAGATTTTCTACTAAGATATACCTACGATATGTAAGCATATCATAATAATCCGTAGTAACATCATTTATTATTTTAGCAGCATCAAATGTAATTTCACTGATTGAATTAAATCTTAATTTTAAATTTGTATTTTTTATGTTTTCTAGAGCGTAAAGTTGAGTACCATCAGGATTGCAAAGGAGAACTGAAGCCTTCTCGAATAATCCAAAATGATCAAATGTTTGATACATTTTTGATTAACCTCCTTTAGCAAATTGATAAATTATTTGAAGATTTGATATTGCTCCAACCAAAGATATGGTATTACTTCCCGGCAGTATTCGGAACCAATTTTTGTTGAATAAACTTAGGCGATATAATCCAGTACTCGATGTGAGAATTTTATCATAGCAATTAGCAGTGATTGTTTCTCCCGCTAACAAACCTGAAAAGTGAAACAAACGATTGCTATCACTAACGTTATATATAGAAATTTCCGTTCCGATCCCGTTCAGGGTAAAAATAACCGTAGGATACAAATAATCCTGCGAGACTGAGGAATTGAAAAAGCTAAAACTATCTGTTTCTACACCACCAGATGTATAATTTTTATTTAATATTTTCTGTTCTTCCCATGCCCAAGGTGCATCACAGACTGCATGAAGAGAAAATCCATAACCTAAATTGCCAACTTTTATATCATTTGCTTTTGTTATC
>CAIQLG010000405.1 GCA_903872565.1 uncultured Lentisphaerota bacterium
CCTTTTATGGTTTTATAAAAATCCAGATATGGTTATTATATAATAACCATGTAAAAAAACAAGAGGGAAACCTTTTTTGAACGGTATTTTTTCGATTATTTTTCAGAAATGGTTATTAAAACACTGGGATTTTAGGTTATAACTATTATTATACGTAATTAACCTATTGGTGGAGTATACACCACTCGGAGGGAAAAATCAACCCTGTAGACGCGTCAAAACCACATGAATTCATCATGGGTTGACTGGAAAATGCGGCTTTTCCCGGCCAATAGCATGCATAGGCGGCATTCATGCTATCAGGGAAGACAGGATATGACAAATCTGACAACAACAGGGAATGAAGGCATAGTCTTCAGAAATAAATGGAGGTTTCAGCACAGATGCGCGGCGAGAGCGAGAGAGACGAGTTTTGATTCCTCCGTGTCGGCTCTCGATGGTAGGACGATGGGGATTTTGGCGCCACCGATGACGCTCGCTACCCTGGCGTTGCCGAAATAAGTCAGACTCTTGTAGAATGCATTTGCGGTTTCGAGATTTGGCATGAGAAGAATATCGGCATCGCCCGCAACTTCGCTCTTTATATGCTTAGTCTCGGCTGACTCCTTTGAGATGGCGACATCAAGTCCGAATGGTCCCTCTACCAATGCACTGCCGAATTTTCCTTCCCTTCCCATCTGGGCAAGTTCAGCCGCATCAACGGTGCTTTGTATCTTGGGGTTGATTTTTTCTATCGGAGCGATGCATGCGACTTTTGGTGTTTTCATTCCGAGCTTGGAGGCAAATTCAATGGCGTTTCGTATGATGGCAGCCTTGGCCTCGACTCCGGGCGCGATGTTAAGGGCGGAATCTGACACTATCAGAAGCTTGTGGTAGTTGGGAATGTCGAACAACGCAATATGGCTTACTATTCGGCCTTCGGGAATAAGACCGTATTCCTTGTTCAGGAAGGCCCTGCTGAAAGATGAGGTCTGGACAAGCCCCTTCATCATGATCTGGGCTTTTCCGTCCCGGACACATTTTGCGGCAAGTTCGCAGGCGGCCTTCTCGTCGGTCTCCTGCATGAATTCTGATCCGGAAATGTCGAGTCCTCTGGATTTTGCGAGATTCGCGATATTGTCCTTGTTGCCGATGAGAATGAAAGTTGCGATTTTCGCAGATATCGCATCGGAGATGCAATGGATTATTTCGGGGTCTTCCGCGAGCGGGACGACGGTTTTTTTCGGTGTCCAGCCGGCTGGTACACTTAGGAGGTCTCTTAGTTTCATTTTATTTCCTTGTCTATACTTCCACAATGTCGTTATTCTTTTAGTGTCAAGGAGTCATCGTTCTTTTCCTACGGAAAATCACAGTGTCAGAGTGTCAAGTTAAAACCTTGATACTTTGATACTATGACACATTGACTCTTTTGTTGTGGCTATGCCACATTATATTTCCCCTCTACAGTTTTCCTCGTAGAAATTTTTCCCGGCCTCGATGGCCTGCAGGTTGGCGTCGAGGAGATTTTTCTTGTTCTTGAGCGATTTCGGGATGAGTTTTGCCAATGTTTCCGTGCTGAAGACGCCTGACATTTTAGCGTATATTGTCATGATTATGACATTTGCGACCGCCGGAACACCAATTTTCGCCGCCATATCGGAGGCGGGAACATAGACAGCCTTCACATCGGTTCTCTTTACTTTTCTGTTTATCAGCGAGGAGTTTACAAATATTATTCCGCCGGGCTCGACATTGTCCTCGAATGCGTCGAGGGATGGAATGTTCAATGCGACAAGCACGTTTGGATGGGCGATGATGGGAGATCCGATGATGTCCCTGGAGATGTTGACGCTTGCGTTGGCAGTTCCTCCACGCATTTCAGGACCATAGGAGGGTAGCCAGGTGGTGTTCAACCCCTCCTCGATCGCGCAGTTGGCCAGAAGTGTCCCTGCGGAAAGCAGGCCTTGTCCTCCGAATCCCGCAATCTTTATCCCCTGATCCTGAATGTTTTTTGGTGGCGCCGAGGCTTTAGTTTCTTCCTCGCCAATCTTGAACATCTTGAGTATCTGTTCTTCGGAAGGAACTGTCGGCGCGATTTTTCCGGGAGGCGGAGTCTTTTCTTTTTCAGGAATGTCCCTCAGGTTGGAGACGGGGAAAGTTTTTTCCAACTCGTTGATTATCCACTGTCTTGCCTCAACTGGCGTTTTCTTCCAGTTGATAGGACAGGGAGAGAGGATTTCCACAAACGAGAAGCCTCTTCCCTCGGTCTGGTACTGGAGCGCCTTGCGGATGGCTCTTCTGGCCTTTATTACTCTTGGTCCGTCTGCGAGCGAGACTCTTTCGATATAGGCGGGAGCTTCGAGGGTGTTTATCATTTCGACCATCCTAATCGGGTATCCGTCGTTGGCGGCATTTCTTCCCCGGGGGGTTGTCAAGGTCTGCTGGTTGAGGAGTGTGGTGGGTGCCATCTGGCCGCCTGTCATACCATATACGGCGTTGTTTATGAAAAATACGGAGATGTTTTCTCCTCTGTTGGCGGCGTGTACGATGTTGCTGAGGCCTATGCCCGCAAGATCTCCGTCACCCTGGTATGAAATGACTATGGCATCCCTGAGGCTTCTTCTTATGGCGGTTGCGACGGCCGGAGCGCGTCCGTGGGCGCACTGGACATTTCCGACATCGAAATAGTAGTATGCGAAGACGGAGCATCCGACAGGGGAGCAGAACACGACTCTGTCCTGCACTCCGAGATCGTCTATGGCTTCGGCGATAAGATTGTGTGCGACACCATGTCCGCAGCCTGGGCAGTAATGGCTCACCTCCTGGTTTTGCCCCTTGCGTGTGAACGTCCCGTAGAAGCATCTTGGTTTCTGGTGTTTTATCTCGCTCATTATTTAATCTCCTTTTCAAGACGTTCCATTATTTCTTCCGGGGAAGGGACGAGTCCCCCGACCCAGTTGAAGAGGAGTGGCTTCTCCTGGCCAATCAGACTGAGCCTTACGTCTGCGAACATCTGGCCATTGCTCAGTTCCACGACGATTGTCTTTCTAGCTTTCTTCCCTAGTTCCGCGATTCTCCTTGTGGGAAACGGGAGGAGCGTTTTAGGGCGCAGCATTCCGGCCTTCACTCCTTTTTTCCTTAGCATCTGGATGCTGCTTCGGCAAATTCTGGAGCAAATGCCGTATGCGACAAATAGGTATTCGGCATCATCGGTCTTGAACTCTTCGAACTCCACATCGTATTTCTCGAGATCTTCGAGTTTTTTCTGGAGCTTGTCATTATGTTTCGACATTTCAATGGGGTTCATGAATATCGAACTGATAAGGTTCTTTCTGCTTTCCGCGTCGGCATAGACGGCCCAGTCCTTCTTGGGATTAACCTTCATCTTTCTGGGAATAGAAACGGGCTCCATCATCTGTCCGATGTATGCGTCGGAAAGTATTATGAGCGGCATTCTGTATTTTTCCGCCAAATCGAAGGCTCTGTATGCGAAGTCGCACATTTCCTGGGCTGAGTTCGGTGCCATCACAATCGAGTTGTAGTTTCCGTGTCCGCCTCCCTTGACTGTGCAGTTGTAGTCCGACTGTTCGGGCCAGATGCTTCCGAGGCCTGGTCCCGTCCTCTGGACATCAACAACCACGCAGGGAAGTTCGGCGGATGCTATGTAGGAGAGGCCTTCGCCCATGAGGGAGAGGCCAGGGCCAGAAGTCCCTGTCATGACTCTTGCGCCAGCGGATGCGGCGCCGTAGAGCATGTTGATGGAGGCCACTTCGCATTCAGCCTGGAGGAATTCCCTTCCTAGGAGAGGGTAGTACAGTGCGGCGGTGTGGGCGATTTCGCTCGCCGGGGTTATCGGATATCCGAAATAGTGTGTCGCCCCCCCAAGCAGGGCACCGAACACCACCGCCTCGTTGCCTTTCATAAGTTGTTGACTCATAATATTATAATCCTAATTTAGCCCCTTACTTGTTTTTTTGAAGACCTTTATGGCGCCGAACTCGGGACAGCTGTAGAAGCACAGGCCGCAGGCAATGCAGTTGTTGTGCTCGAATCTTGCATACTGATAGCCCATATTGTTGATGTCTGATCCTAGCACTATGCAGTTTCTCGGGCAGGCTCTAAGGCATACGCCGCATCCCTTGCATCGCGACGGATCAATTTCCATGCGGTTCTCATCGTTTTTCATTTTAGACTCCATAATCTGTTGGAAATGAGGCGTCTCTTATCATAGTCCGAAATAATTTATGTCGCTGACTATTTCGGAGATTTTTGGCGAGACCTCCTTGGCGATCAGTTTGTGCTGGGGGCATCCGACTTTTGCGCAGACGAGGATCTTGTTGTTGATGCCAGGCAGGATAAGTTCTATGCTTTTTGTGGAACCACATACTTCGCACGGCATTTCGTTTTCGACCATGAGGCTGCATCCGCAGGTCGGACAGCAGACTTCTTCCTCCATCAGATCCTCATCAGTGTATTTGCACATGAAACTGTATAGCTTGTCATGGCTTCCCCAGAAGGCATCGACAAAAATATTCCCCTCGGATTTTCCAAGTTTCACTTTGAGCCTTATCGAGGATTCGCCGTGCATTCTGACATTGTTCACCATGAGGCTGTGCCCTTCCTGGCAGAACAGTTGTTCGACGACTAGAAAGTCCTTGTTGTTCTTTACTACGTACTTGATCCCTTCCGGAAGATTGTTCAGGAATTCCTTCGGGATCGTCTTATGACCCAGTTGCATTGTCCTACTCCTTTATATTTAATAATGTCTTTAATTCAATATTGTCCCGTGTATTACTTGGATAAATGGATTGATGGATTGTTGCAAATCAAGAAGACCTGCCTGCCGCGACGAACACGGCGCAGGCAGGTATGCACAAAATAATGCTTTGATAATTTTCAAATGCCCATTCCTTACTTTCATTTAATTCCAATGTGTCTTTGATTTTTCTGAATTCAAAGCCAGTAATCCACCATGCCGCGCCGTAGTCTCCGATGGACAAAGGCGGGTCATCCAGAAATCCATTAATCCGTCATCCGGTGGGATGTATTTTGCTCGGCTTGATATCTGTTTGCCTTTTCCTGGCCTCTAAGAACTCGCAGTGCCCCCATAGCCAAGGCTTCCATCTCGAGATTTTCCGTGAATATTATGAAGGGAGCGAGTTTCCCAACGAGTTTCTTTAGCATACCCATGAATAATTCAGAGCGGGCGAGTCCGCCGGAAAAAACAACTGCTTCGATTTCAGCGCCAGCGGCTATGAACATCGCTCCGATTTCCTTGGAGACCTGATACGCCATCCCCTCGACAACAAGTTTCGCGTATTTGTCGCCGCCGTCGATCCGCCGCACTATTGTCTTAAGATTGTCTTCGCCGAGATATGAAACAAGTCCGCCTTTTTTCGTCATTTCAACCTGGATTTCCCTTTGGGTGAATTTCCCGCTGTAGCAGATGTCTATCATTTCTTTCATAGGTAGTGTCCCTACCCTTTGCGGGGTGAAAGGTCCTCCTCCGAGCAGGGCGATGTTGTTGTCAACCATTTTTCCTTTTCTGACTGCGGAGACCGTGATTCCGCCCCCCATATGGACGGCCACGAAATTTACGGATTCGAATTTTTTCCCGAGTTTTTCCGCCGCCTTGGCGGCGATGGCCTTCACACTCAGAGCATGAGCGGTGCTTTCCCTGGTGACAGATGCATATCCGGAAAGGCGGGATACTTCGGTGAAGTCGTCAGATACGACAGGATCAACTGTGAAAGCCGGTATTCCGTAATCCAAGGCGAAAGTCGCGGCAATTGGGATTCCCAGGTTTGACGCGTGATCCATTTCAGGGTTGTCGCGAATACCCCTGATTATATCTTCGCAGACGGCAACTTTTCCATTCTTGACTTCTGCGACGATTATTGTTCCGCCTCTTATCCTGGCCTTACTGCGGTTGATGAACCCGCCTCGTCCTACAACAGCGTCGAGTTTTATCCCATGGTGTTTCTTCAGGAATATTTTGATTTCATGAGAGAATTCACGGACTTCCCTGTCAAAATCCTCTCCTCTCAGCCCGCTCTTGTGTTTTTTTTCTATCTCATAGTTGTCGAGGGGGTCGCTGTTTTTGAAAATCGCGATTTTAGCAGATGTGGAACCGGGATTTACGGCAAGGATGAAAAAATCTTTCTTAGATGTGTCTGGCATATGTCACTTTCTCTTGCCGGATGGTAAAAACCAAAACGATAGAATATTGCGCCAAGAGCTAATTCAAGGAGATGCCAGTTCCAGCAATCATTTTCCCACCTGGACGAAGATTCTCCACATTTCCTCCGGCGTTTCGCATGAGATTATTTTTTCAAAATTTTCCGGCTTCCCAAAATATTGAGCAAGTTTCGATATCAGCTCGAGGTAAAACATGCTGGTTTGGCGCGGGACTGCGGATACGAAGAGAAGGGAGATGGGTGCGCTAGTGTTATTTTTTATTCCTGGAGAAACTGTTGCGACCGAAAGTGTCAGACCACAGGCCTTTACGCCTCTTGCGTGCGGGAAGGCGATTCCCATTTCCACTGTAGTTGGTGTTAGTGCCTCCCTGATGAGAAGCATCTTGGCAAAGAGCTTGCCATCCTCCACAAAGCCTTTTTGGGCTGTCTCAGCAGCTATTTTTTTGATTGCCGCATCCATTGTTGTAGCCTTGATACGTGGAAGCATCAGATCCATGGATGAAAAGCGTGCCAACCCTTTGTAATGGAGTTCCGTTTTTGCCCCAGTTGTCTGAGTTTCGTCGTAGTATAGGAATCGGCTGCAATTTGGACAACATCTCCACTCGCTGTCACACTGTACCTTGTTGGCTATACCCACCGGCAACTTTATGAAGCACCCGTTGCAGGTGCTGTTTATCATCGGAGTCACCGGGATATCATATTTTCTGGAGATCCTGTTGTATATTGAAAGAATTTCATAAGGGAGGGTGTTTTTTAGGACATTTACATCCTCTTCAAGTTCCGCTTTTACCGAGTCAAGGTTCTTGCTCCTGTGAATTACAGTGTTCTCCTTGAGTGTCAGCTCAAGATCGTGAAGCTGTAGAAGCTGATTTATGAATTTATTCATTTTTCCTTAAAAACATACCTCCATTATTTTAGACTTCAATTTTACTTATATGCTGATACGTTTATTCTTTTGTGTTGACAGCATCAAGGGCTGCAAGTGTTTCCTCGTCGAGAATTTCCTCGACATCAATCATCTTGCTGCTGAGAGCCGCCGTGACTTCTTCGCCCGCAGCCTTCAGCTGTTCCTCGTTGAAGTTTTCTTTTACGGCTTTGACACTGAGTCCGATCCTGCGCATATCCTTGTCAATCTTAATGACTCTTGCTTCGATATCTTGTCCGACGGAAAGGATATCCTTGACCTTTTTGACGTGTTCGTCGCTGATCTGCGAGATATGTATCAGACCGTCTATCTTGTGGGAAAGTTCGACAAATGCCCCGAACGTTGTGATCTTGGAGATTTTCCCGCTGATCAGATCGCCGATCTTGTAGTAATCCTCTATGTTCTTCCAGGGGTCGTCCTCAAGCTGTTTTATCCCGAGGGATATTCTTTGCTGAGGAGGATCAATCTCGAGAACTATCGCCTCGACTTCCTGTCCGGGTTTAAGAAGTTCGTTCGGGTTGTTGATTTTTCTTGTCCAGGACATATCGGATACATGAACCATTCCGTCAATGTCATTTTCTATCTCGATGAAGGCCCCGTACGAGGTCATATTCCTGACTTTTCCGTGTATTCTGCTTCCAGTAGGATATTTTTCCGCAAGAACTTCCCATGGATTTCTTGTAGTCTGGCGGAGGCCGAGGGAGATTTTCTTCTTGTCCTTCTGTATGTCGAGAATGACTGCGTCAATCTCTTCTCCGACGGAGAGGATTTCGCCTGCCCTGGTGATTCTCTTCGTCCAGGACATTTCGGAGACGTGGATGAGGCCTTCGACGCCTTCTGTAAGCTCGACGAATGCTCCGTAGGGCATGATATTGACGACTCTTCCCTTAATGGACGAGCCAATCGGATATTTCTGCTCTATATTGTCCCAGGGGTTCTCGGTCTTCTGTTTGAGGCCGAGGGAAACCCTTTCCTTATCATAGTCTATACCAAGTATGACAGCTTCGATAGTCTGTCCTATTTCAAACATTTCAGAGGGGTGGGAAATCCTCTTCCAGGACATGTCTGTTATGTGCAGGAGGCCGTCAAGACCGCCGAGATCAATGAACGCACCGAAATCGGTGATGTTCTTGACGACACCAGTTTTCCGGTCGCCAATCTTGATGTCTTTCAGGATGGAAGCGCGTTTGCCAGCCCTGTCCGCTTCGAGAAGCTCTCTTCTTGATACCACGATGTTCTTGCGTTCGTGATTGATTTTCAATATTTTAAGTTCGAATTCCTTGCCTATGAAATCGTCCATGTTCTTTATGACGCTTATGTCAAGCTGTGAGCCTGGCAGGAATGCCTCCACATTGTCTATTTCCGCGATTATCCCGCCTTTGACCCTGTGTTTGAGAAACCCCTTGACAAGATCCCCTTCCTTGTATTTCGCTATGATGTTGTCCCACGCCTGCACATTTAGCGCCTTGCTGAAACTCAGTCCGGGCATATTGTTGCGGTTTTCTATTTCCTCGAGGAGGACATCCACGATGTCGCCAGGCTTGAGATCGTTCCAGTTCTTGAAGTCTTCCGAGGAGATGAATCCCTCGGCCTTGTAGCCTATGTCGATAAGGGCACCACTATCCTTTTTTTCGACGATTTTCCCTTTTATGATCGAACCTTCGACAAAAGAGCTTTTTACATTTTCGCCCATCAGCTCATCCATTGAAGGCACATTGTCCAGATCGATGAGTCCCGCGAGATTTTCGTTTTCAGACATAACGTTTTTGTTTCTTTTTTTTAATTTATTAAGTTACGATACCATGGCCTCAACTCCAGAAATGGGTAAAGTCCATCCTGCTCTATCAAAACGGGCATATTATACCACAGAAGTGGAAAATAACCAGCTCCAATCATAAAAATAAGATTATTTTCGTATTACTCTTCATCCTCTGCGGATTTGTAGCTCTCAATTATTGTCTTGCTCACATTTCCAGGAACCATTTCATATCTGGCAAACTCCATTTCGAAGGAACCAGCACCCTGGGTGATGCTCCTGAGTTCGTTGGCGTATTTTGACATTTCTGCGAGCGGAACCTCCGCATTCACAACCTGCATTCCGTCCTCGACTCCCATCCCGAGGATCCTTCCCCTCTTGTGGTTCAGGTCTCCAGTAATGTCCCCCATGTGTTCGTCGGGAACGTGGATCCTTACTTTCTGGATGGGCTCGAGAAGAATGGGGTGGGCTTTTGTCATCGCATCCCTGAACGCTCTGCGGGACGCTATTTTGAACGCCATTTCGGAGGAATCAACATCGTGATGCTTGCCGTCATATACGCTGACTGCCACATTCTCCACGTGGCAGCCTGCGAGAGGTCCCTTTATGAGGCACTCGTTCACGCCTTTTTCGACCGCCGGGATGAAGTTTCTCGGGATGCTTCCCCCCACGACATCGTTGTTGAACTGGAATCCGGTCGGGCTGGCGGACACTTTGAGATAGACCTCCGCGAACTGGCCGTGTCCACCCGTCTGTTTCTTGTGCTTATAATGTCCTTCGCCCGAGGATGTTATGGTTTCCCTGTATGGAATCTTTGGCGGATTGAGAACGACCTCGACCTTCGACAGGTTCCGCAGTTTCTTGATGGTCTGATTTATATGCTGATCACCCATTCCGTTCAGGAGAAGCTCCTTGGTCTCGGGATGTCTCGCCGATTTAATGGTGGGATCGCTTTCGGATATCTTCGACAATCCCGCGCTGATCTTCTCCTCCTCGCCGCTCTTTGCCGCGGTCACTGCGTACGACATGACAGGATTCGGGAATGATATTGGCTCAATCCTTCCCCTGAACGCGCCTGAGACAAGGGTGTCGGATATATGCGTCTTCTTGAGTTTTGCCACAGCTACGATGTAGCCGGGGAGTGCATCCTTTATGTTTGTCTGGTTCTTTCCATTCATCACAAGCAGAGGGCCGAACTTCTCCTTCTCCTCGGTCGTGGCGTTGAAAATCTCAGTTTCGGAGCTGAATTTGCCGGAATAAACCCTGAAGAAGTTGAGCTGGCCTATGAACGGATCAAGTATCGTCTTGAAGACCAGGGCGATTCCAGGGCCGTTCTCGGATATCTCGACAGTTTTTCCCTCGACGAGGCTTATCTGCTTTCTCGCGAGCGGTTCCGGGCACAGATTTACAATCGCATCCATGAGCTCTGTGATCCCAATGTCCTTTGCCACGCTTCCCGCGAAAACAGGGACAATCTTTCCCTCCGAGATCGCCTTGTGGAGCCCCTTGGATATTTCTTCCTCGGTGAGCTGTCCTCCCTCCAGATATCTCACCATCAGCTCCTCGTCGGACTCCGCTATCGCGTCCATCAGCTTTTCGCGGCAGGAATTCACTTCTCCGGCGATCTCCGCGGGCACATCCTTGTCCTTGAGGACGTTTATAACTCTGCTCAATCCGGCCTCCTTGCCGACCGGAATCGTGATTGGTACGCAGAGATTGGCACCGTATGCCTCCTGGATCTCGGAGAGCACATTTTTGAAGTCCGACATCTCCTTGTCTAGTCTGTTGATGAGGATAAAACGTGGAAGACTTCTATCCTTCGCGAGTTTCCACGCCTTGGAACTGCCAATTTCGAGCCCTTTGATGCCGTCGAGGACGACTAGCACGGAATCGCTGACCGCGATCGAGGAGATTGTTTCGCCTATGAACTCGCCATATCCGGGAGTATCCATGAAGAAGAATTTATAGTCGTTCCAGGAACAGTTGAGTGCGGCGGAATATATGCTGCTGATTTTTTCCTGTTCGTCGGGCGTGTAGTCGGATATGCTTGTTTTCGAGTCCACGCTGCCGAGACGTTCAACGGCCTTCGCCTTGAAAAGCATAAGGTCGCAGAGGGATGTTTTTCCGCAGCCGGTATGACCTGCGATGGCAAAGGTACGGATCTTTTCCACAGATTCGCTCATTTATCTTCTCCTGTATTTTCATTGAATACTATATGATATAATGACATCTTGGCCGGTCAGGCCAGAGAGGAGTAAACAACTCCAACACCGGCCATCAATGCGCTATGATCGCAAAGGAATGAACATATAACAAAAAATATGAAATACAAAAAAAAACATTTTTTTTTTGAAAAATAGATAATTGGTGCTATCTTGCAGGAGTTTTGCCGGATGTCGAAATGTCGGCTTGTCTTGAATTTTTGTCTTTTGGACTGGTTCACATGCCTCGTGGAATGCCTTCCATCCGAAAGTTGTTGCATCTCGGCGTCTTACACCGCTGATCATATTTTAATCACAGCCCCCCAGGGTAATTTGACTTGAAGAATATGGCCAAAAAAGAAAAATCAGAGAAGAAGAGAATATTGCCGGAAAACATCTTTGCCACGACCCATACTGGACTTATAAGAGACTCCAACGAAGACAGTTACGCCTATTGCACTCCCGGAAAAGGACAGAATGTGATCGTCGCGGTGGCTGACGGGATCGGCGGCCACGAGAATGGCGATATCGCAAGCAGGCTCTGCTTGAGGACAATCCTTATCGAATGGCGCCGCAAGAAAATGTGGAGTGAGAAGTCAATCAGAAAGATAGAAGATTTCCTCGGAAAAGCCATAGCGGAGGCCAACAAGGAGATCTACAAGCTTAATCTTTCCTTCAATGTGCAACAACCGATGGGGACAACTCTTGTCCTTGCTGTGATAACATCGGACAAGATTGCGGTCGCGCATGCCGGAGACAGCAGATTCTACAGGTATGACGGAAAAACGATGAAGTCGCTAACAAGGGATCACAGCTTTGTCGAGGAGCTTGTCCTAAAGAAGATAATCACCAGGGAGGAGGCAAAAGACCATCCCTTCTCGCATGTCATTTCAAGATGCGTGGGGACTGCCGACGAGCTGGAACCCGAGATCAATGTATTCAAACGTGCCGATGGAGAAAAGTATTTCCTGTGCTCCGACGGGCTCATCTCGCATCTTGACGATGAGAAGCTCTGCGAAATCATATCTTTGTCGAAGGACATCTGCGAAACAGTCAGAAATCTGCTCTATGCCGCGCTAAAGAAAGGCGGCGACGACAACATCACAGTCCTCAGCGTCTTCCCGTGAAAATAAAATTCCGGAGATAGACTTCCATAGCAACAGGGCGGAAAGACAGATAAGGCCGGCTGTCATTTTTAGAAAAATATCTTTCGGAAACCGTACCAAGCTTGGAGCCTACAGAAATTCGGTGCTCGCATCCGTTGTCCAAACCATAATACTGAAAAATCTAAATCTCAAATCGTCGCTTGAAAAGCTCATGGAGACTCCGCCAGGAGAAAAACATGCATTCGTCAAAGGAATCATGGATAAAGCAAGAGCAGCTAGCATTGCAGCAGTATATCCTCTTCCTCCCCATACACCTTGGTTGACATAAGGATCAGTTGTATCTACCCACCCAGCATATTCTCCACCCAGTAAGCTGGATTCCTTCCAGATGAGACCACCCGTAAGAGCAACCGCTTCACCTTGTTCTCCCCTCCACCATCCTTCTGCGCCAGATTCCAAGATTTCAGCAGTGCCCTCGTCTCCAGAATTGATCTGACCTCTTGCCCAGTCAAGTGCTGCATCAGGACATCCCTTTTTGCATTTTTCAATTTTGCAGGGGCAGTCCTTGTATCGCTCCTCGCAATCCTTGAGACATTTGTCCAGAGCTTCACTATAATCTTTATACAGCTTGGCATCTTTAGCTTGTTTTGCGGTTGGTTCCAACCCCAGAGCTTCCCGGGTAACTCCTAAACCTCCTCCGTCCAAACCCAACAAATCCCACCAATTCACAGTATTATTTCCGATCATTGCATACAGATTCCATCCGCCTTCCTCCTCTATCGGATCACGTGAGATCCATCTACCAATCTCCGGGCTGTAGTAACGTGCGATTGTTACTGTGTCTGTTACTATTCCCGGGAAAAAGGGTACACCTCGTTTTTCGATTTGCACACTGGCGGAAGAGTTTGAGGCTGGTGAGGAATTGCCGGAGTCGTAACAGGTGCCGTTTTCAGCGCTATAGGCGTAATGTGTCGTTGATTTTACCGGGCAAACCATTACTCCTCCTGGCGTTGTAGGAATACTATTTTCGAAGTTTACTGTAATAACTGTATTGGCAAAATCAAGCCAGTTTTGCAGAGACCTTTTCTTTCATCCTCTCCGTTCCCTGCTCCGATCGATATAAATAAAAAGAAAAACGGAGGTGTGACCCTGATCCGCCGAAAAATAAATCTTCACCGAACTCCAGGGTTCGCTGAAGATTTATTTTTGAGTTTTCTTCCTTCGGGGCATCGCAACGTGAATCCGATCGCATCGAATTTCTCGAGGATCTCC
>CAIQLG010000406.1 GCA_903872565.1 uncultured Lentisphaerota bacterium
GACGCAAAAAAAATGATCGGCAATTACAAGAAGATGAAATGCATTGTCGAGAGGCTGGTGGAACTCAATGTGCAGCTCTTCAAACTAAAAGAATAGCCTTTTTACTCCACTTCTTTAGCCTTAGCTTGACAGCTATGCCCCCAGAAGGACCCAATAGGGGGGGGGTATGAGTACTTAAATAATATAAAAATGAGGCTAAACGCCTTAATATATTGGTAAAATCTCACAATATAATTTTAAAAGGAAAATTTGTAATTCTTCATATAAATATCAAATTGATTGAAAAATTGAAAACGACAGGTTCGCGACACGATCGCGACAAGTTTCTCCTATGAGATGTCGCGGTTTTGTCGCGAAAACTGCGTTTTTTGTCGTTTTGTCGCGGTTTTGTCGCAATGGGAATCTTAAAAGGGGACACCCGGGGACACCTGTGGAATTGCGGGGAATGGTTGCACCGTTTATTATAGTACGCGTATTTTGTTGCATGGTTTATTTAATCCTTGTGTTCTGCAGAACAGTTTCTATATCATCATGACTAATCCTTACAGATCCACCTATCTTGTGATAAGGGATCCGCTTGCCTCTTATCATGCGTCTAATCGTCTTCTGACTAAGTTCCATCATCTCTGCAACCTGGGACACCTTATAGACCTTTAAGCCGCCCTTTTTCATCTATCCATTTCTTCCATGCCTGATATGGCCCTGGTTATATCCTCTTCGATAAATGTCAAATATCTGTCTGTACTGTCTATGCTTTTATGCCCAAGAGCCTTTGATACAATTCTAAGCGCGTCCTTTTTCCCCTCATAAAAAAAGTAAATACCATTTGCGAAAGTCTTTCTCATTGTATGGGTGGCAACCTTTCCATAAACCCCAGCAAGACAAAAGGCGTTTTTAAGTATTCTCCATGCTGTAACACGATCCATTTTTCTACCGCCCGAGGAACAAAACAAGGGGCATTCAATTCTCAGATAGCCTTTCCGTTCCTGTTCTTTCAACCAGGGGGAAAGATATTTTTTGACTGTATCATTTAAAAAAACAGTTCTGGAATTTAATTTCCCCTTCATGTATTTTTTTTGAACTGTCACAGATTCCACTATTTTGCCATCCTGCCCTATAACGTCTCCGCGGTGAATGGATAGAATTTCAGATATTCTATATCCGGTAAAGCATCCAAACACAAAAAGCGCCTTATTCCTGACAGCAAAATTTCCATGGAATGAATTAACAATTCTTATAAATTCTTCCTTGTTTACCGGCCTACATCCTTTCATTGTCCTATTCCTTCCAGTTTTCTTTGTTCATATCTTTATTTTACGGTATTTTGATATTAACCAGCATAAAAAGCCTGGGGACAAGTAACCAAGGAGTGCAGACATGAAATGCCTCCCAGTCGGCAACAAAACCCGTCCCCAGGCCTAAATTTAAATCTTATTGTAATTTCTTCTTTCCCCATTATTTTATTTCATCCTGCAAACATAAATAAAATTTATACCTGATATGATTCTTTAGCAGCCGTGTCGAAATTTGTCATCGAAACGATTGATTTCTTTTATAAGCTTATTTTTTACAGCTGAATTCTTGATATCCTCCAGTGATTTCATTGCGATATCAATCTTTTGCTGGTGTGATTTCCCTTTAAAATCTTTAGTATCCAAACCGGATATAGATGAAAGTTCTTCATCAACATCAACATTAAAATCTTGATCTTTGTTTTTTAAATTATCCATTTTACATATCCTTTTTTTATTGTATTGTTATATTTATCCCGCTGGGTAGAGGTCATGATCCCACAATGGAGACCACTGGAATGATCGACTTACACGAAAGCGCCGTTTTTCCGTATATTTAGAACATGCCACAACGAGCCATTCACCGCCGGTTCTCCCGTATGTCTCAGCCGGAGTCAACCTGGTGTAGATTTTAGCAGCGGCCTGATTGCTTGATCGCTCAGAGCTATACCACTTGACTTCCTCGACAACTGGACAAGGTATTGGATATGTTTCAGCGTTCTTTGTTTTAGGTTTGCACGCCCACCCATCTGGCATTTTGTCACCCGTACCACCTTTTACCCATTTAAATATTTTAGCATCAGACGCTGAAAGCTCGATGGTTTTTGCAGTACTCCAGAAAGCAGGTGTCGCAGTTCCGGCTAGAGCAATCAAATAATAATTCCAATTAGCAAGATAGTCGGGGTGTTTTTCAATTGGCCTCTCCTCTGTGGTAAAATTTAGAGAATATGAAGCCTTCCCCTCTTCGGGAACTGTCAACGATGCTGCGCCATAAGTTAAATCAATGTATCCTTTATCTCCGTCCACCTTTTTCAGTTTTGCGCTAACTAGAAACAAGGTTGGGTCATCCGTAAACCTGGAATTAATTATGAGGTCATCGAGAAACCGCTTAGCGTTGGCATAGGTGTCATAATACTGGTCATAAACCATGCTGCCGTTGCCATCTTTCCCGTGCTGTGGGTATCCCTGTGCTCGTATCAATGTCATCAGATGTACTCCTTTCCCAAATTGGTATTTTCAGCGATTTCATTCAGTGTATCTTTTATCCCAGAAAGCATCTCGTTTGCTTTCTTCTGGGGATTGTTGACAGAACCTCCCACTCCGCCGCCGAAATATGCACCCATCTTTACAAGATTTCCCTGGAATTCAGATTTGAATTCCGTTCCAGACTTGTTTTGATTTTTGGCATCAAAAAGGTCTCCGGCCAATTCTGATATTTGCTTTTGTTCAGGTTCAGTAAGGCCACCGTTAATTCGTTTTTTCTCATCATTCAAGGCTTTCTCAATTGAGGCCTGTCTTTCCTTGCCGGAATTAATAAGCTCCTGATACTCTAATTCCTGTGCCATGCCCGCAATTGTGCCCTCGACACTTTCGGTGACTTTTTTGGCAGTCTGTTTATCCTCGGCATCAATCTGTTCCTTGGCGCGTTTTCTGACTAAAGCTTCGGCGGCGGGTTTAAGTTTATCGCCGCCGGCATCCATGACGGCCTGTTGTATCCGGGCTTCCTCTTCGGACATAGTATTGATATTCTTCTGGAGCTGGAGCTTGTATTCCATCTGGCTTATGATTTTTTCGAATGCGGTACCAGCTTTGATTTCCGCATCAACCTTTTCCAGTGCGGCTTTCGCATCCGAATCACCCAAGTTCGCGGCCTCTCCAAGAAGTTTCTTATATTCAACCATTAACTTATTAACTTCTGTCTGCGCTTCGGCACGCATTTTCTCGGGAATGTTCTGATTTGTGGTTTGAGCCTGCCAATTTTGCAAATCATGTTCCATGCCAAATAAATCCATCTGCACCCTATGCAGCGGATCGGGTTTCCGTTTTCTTACCATTTCCTCTTGTTTTTTAGCAATTTGTTTGGCGTACGGCGCGGCGGCATAGATTTTTTCGCCTTCACCATCCATATCCAAATATGCCGATGTCATCCCTTCACCCGTAATTGTTCCCTTGCCAAGAGCGTATAAACTCTTCAGCTCTGTCTTCATATTATTAAGCGGGTTAAATGAAAAGTCGCTTTTGCCGTATTTACCATGCGCCCTAATAGATTCCATTCGTTTAGCGTTGGAATAGACTGCGTTGATTCCTTCTGCGACGTCTGCAAGCCAACCCACTACACCCGTGTTAGCGACCATCGTCTGAAAAGCGTTTGAAAGATTAGTAATGGAAGCATTAAGATCGTCTGCAGCCTTGACAGCCTCATTGGACATTACTCCGCCAATGGTTTCCATTTCGTTCTTAAGCGATTCATAATTGTTAAGCATTGGAATAAGATCGGATCCGCTTTTGCCGAAAATCTGCTGTGCAAGCGCGGCCTTGGTTGTGGCATCCTGCACACCATCGAGCGCCCGGGCAACCAGGGAGAATTGTTCCTCAGGAGATTTACCTTTGAGATCGTCGAGAGTAAGCCCCAGGGCTCCAAGAGTCTTAGCGGCGGTGTCCGAGCCGGTTCCGGCATCATAGATGACTTTGGACATTTTCTTCACACTGGATTCTACCGCATCAATTGACGCTCCGGAGCGTTGAGCGGCAAATGACATTTTCTGATATTCCTCAGCTGTCACACCGATGCGCTTCGAGCCGTCTGCAATATCCGCGCCTTTTTTTGCGACATCCGCAAGGACCTTGGTAACACCCGCAACGGAAGCGATCCCCGAAAGAGGTCCCAGTATCTCAGAAAATCCGCTAGCCACAATCTTGCCAACGCCCGCGGCCTGGGCTTTGACGGACTTAAGGGAATTGGCGAAACCCGTTGCGTCTCCCCCGATCCTGATTTTGATATCGTCTGCCATTTTATATTCCTTTTTTTATATTGAAATTTTTATTTTATTCAATGCCGAAAATCGGCCATATTCCTGCAACAATAGGGACAAAAAAAGCGGGAAGAAGGGAAATGCCCGGACGGTGAACAGGCCATCCTTAAAACCCCTCTTCCCGCTAAAATAATTACTGTCCATGTTCTTTCTCCACCGAATGTCTATCGTGTGTCTGCCAGTGTCCATCTAAAGTTTTCAAACAGTGTCCATCTAAAGTTTTCAAACCCCTTGGAGAATTTCCAAGCATTACCGGAAAAATCCCCATTCTGGGAAAACCAACTCGAGTAATCACCTGACGGCGTTCCATGATCTGCAACCTAGTCAACTCTGGAAGCTCCGAGAGCCACCGCGCAGAAGTTTCAGCCGTCTTTGTCCAGTCAATAGTTTTCATATTTCAGACCTTTATTTTTCCCATGTCTCCGGATCTCTCGGATCAAAAACTTTCTTTTCATTCATAATCTTTTTTCCTGCTTGTCCCTCTCCATATCCCTTGATTCTTGCCCGATCCACTTCACCGGGCCAGTTATTGAGGAGCGTTATAATGTCACGGCGAAAATATTCATAGTTTCCAGATTCATACAGTTCTTCGATTGTCAAAAATTCGGTTTCCGCATCTGGCCGCCTTGCCACCTCCTTAAGTTTCTTGTTTTCCTTGTCGCTCCATACGGTTGATTCTTTCCGATTGTATATTTTTGAAATGCCTTTCTTAAGAGATTCAAAAACACACGAACTTTCCCCCTGGGGGGCTTTAGGGGGAGTTTTTTCTATTCCTATTCCTTTTCCTATTCCTATTCCTATTACCTTTCCACTTGGGTTGTCACTTGGGTTAACCGAATTAGAACCATGTGGTTCCTTTTGGGTTCCACTTGGGTTATCACTTGGGTTAACCAAATCGGAACCATGTGGTTCCTCTTGGGTTCCACTTGGGTTAACCGAATCGGAACCATGTGGTTCCTCTTGGGTTCCACTTGGGTTAACCGAATCGGAACCATGTGGTTCCTTTTGGGTTATTGCTTTTAGCTTGCCTCCTTTTTTACCATTTTCCCGATTAGCTTTCATTTTGGTTTCTTGGTGTACTGGATATTCCCACACTTTTAAATCAGATCCATCCCATTCCCATAATAGACTAACCCGTTTACTCTCCTTTTTTGTTATGCCGATCAACTGCATCCATTTTCTATCATCCCAGTTTTTACAATTGGAAATTATACCGCCGGTTTCCTGTTGGACACAATATTTTAACAGACATAACCATGTCGCGCGATCTATGGGGTTGCTCCCTAAAAACTCATGAGAAGAAAGAATTTTAATTTCAATATTTAAGTATTGCATATTGTTTCCAAATGTTAAAATATCTGGTTGATTGCCCGGCTCTCCAACCACTTTTCAAGCTGATCTTGCCGATAAAAGCAGCGCTTCCCAAGTTTTATCGTCGGCACCTTCTGTTTCCCAGTGCATGACCAATTTGCAAGCGTTGCAGGGCTTAGCCTTAAAAATTTTCCGGCCTCATCACGGGTCATAAGTCCTGCTGTGCCTGGTATTACTTTTGGAGTTTCAATACTTATTCCGGCAGTCTTCATTTGTTCTCTCCCTTTTGAAATATTATACTAAAATCCATCCCCGGCAAACGGCGGTTTAATTCATGCTGTGCCGCTTTGATAAGGGCAGGGCTTAGAAGCTCCCCCGTGTATGAAACATCATGTGTATCGCGATCCACTCCGGTCGGATATTCATTGCAGAAGTAGGCAAAATGGATAAGATCTTGCTCTGTCATTCTATCCAGTATATAACTTACTTTATCCGATATTTTTTCTATTGTGGCAATATGCCTGGCGCGTTGGGACTGGAGAAATTTTTCATTTTCAAAGATATTCAACATGGTTTCACCTCTTTATTGCGTGAACGACCCCACAGAATAGTTGAAATTATTGGTTCTATTCCTCTGGATATATATACCATTTCTTCACAATCTTTTTTCCCTTCCATACTTTGCCGGCATCTATGCACCAGATATAAAAGTGATTCATCCTCCATTTCGTTTAACACAAAAAAAACAGCATTTGCCAAATCTGATAAAGTATTTTCCGCTTTTTTGCGTCTTGTCCTGCTTTTGTCAAGAAGCTCGGTGAATATTTTTTCCTCGTCTTTCTGGTCTTCTTTGGTTTTGTTTTCTTTCAAGTGAAACAAGAGACGGCTGACAAGGGAAAATTTCTCTTTTGGGGTTTCGATCATCTTGATTCCTGCGGCTGCAGTTTCTGATTTCGCGGCTGTTTTTTTTGTCTTTGGCATTTTCTATTTCCTTTATTTTGTTCATTAACCGTCAACCTCTGACAGTTTTTTTTTATTTATATACTGAATGGATCATACATGCAGTTTTCAAGCAAAAAAAAGGGTGAAATATTAAGGGCTTTTGCATATTTATTGGCTGTTCGTATATCAAAAATCCCCTTCCTCTCCATAATGCAAATTGCAGGGGTTTTTATGCCTAAAATTTGAGCAAGGTCTTTTTGTTTAAGTCCTTTTTCTTCACGTATTTTTCTTAGTTTTGTCATTATTTACTCCCTTTAAGCTGTATATTATATACAGTTATTTAATTATTTTCAAGGATTATTTTAAAAATAATTGCAAATTTTATACAGGTATGGCAAATTCATATCATGAAAAACAAGGAAGTATTAAAAAAAATAGCCTCTATAGTTAATGACTGGATTAAAAGATCTGGTATGACTAAGAAGGGAATTGCAGATAAAATACAACTTGAATCGTCTTCATTTATTCATATGCTTAAAGGGCGTGCTCCTTTCCCCAAAAATCGTCTTTTGCAACTTGTAAAGATTTTAAAACCTCCTGCTATTGATATCCAAGAAATTAACAAGTTGATATATTCTGAAGTTAAAATTTTTTACATTGGCCAAGAAGATATATTAATAGACCAAGGTTTAGATTTCTTTGTAAAAGAGCAACAAAAAAAACTTATCCCGGGATATCCCACATTTGAAGAACTTATGATGTTAGCAATAGGAGCATATTCATCTCAAGACAGGAAAAAATTTAATTTCCCAGAGCAATTTTTACTTGCACTATATGGGATTATTGACGAAGATAGAAAAAAATATCTATTTAATGCTTTGAAAAATGAATTTTATGAAGATTTGCTTGAATGGCATAAGAAAAACGTTAAGACTTGATTAGGGGACAAGAGCAAATATGGTTTATACTGTCGACTACAAACAGATATTGACAAGGATAAAAACAAAAAGCCGGAAATACCTGACCAGGGGAATTCTATAAGTTAAATTCCAGTTACAGTAGAAAAGAAATTTTAATATAAATTGACTTATCAGATAAGACCATGTATAATATGGATCAAAAGAAAAGGAAGAATAATCATGGCACTACCAATAGCACCAACACCAATACTCAGGGGAAAAGACGCTCAACGTTTTGTCCTTACGGTCGCCAATGACCTCAAGCGTCCGGCATCTTATGTCCCGACCCCGAAACTGGCCGAAGCGGAAAGACTGGTAAGGGAATATGCTACAAAATCCGCCAAGAAATGATTTCCGATCGGGCAACTGGAATCTATCAAAAATGACAAAGTTTTGAATTTCTACACTAAAAACGGATTCCAGTTTTTCACGGAAAAAGATATCAAACATCAAACCCGCGCAATGTTTTTCGACTTATTGAGATTACAGTAAGGAGTAAACTGGAATTCAGGCGAAAGAATGTTTTAGAGAATGAATCACTTCAATACGATTTCCAACTGACTGCCTGGCAACCCAGAGGTCATACCCTTGTTGAAGATTCATCCAAAATTCCGGGCTTGTATTGTCGAAAGCCTTAGCAAGTCTAAGTGCCATTTCGGGTGTTACGCTCTTATGTCCATTCACAATGGCGGAGACTGCTTTTCGAGAGACCCCAATTACCGCCGCAAAATCAGTAATTGACATATTCAGTTCGTCAAGGTAGAGTTCTTTGAGTATTTCTCCCGGCTGTGATGGTTTTCTACTGTTTGTTCTCATATTCCTACTCCTAATTTAATGATAATCCACATAATCTACTTCAAATGCATCTCCGTCCCTGAAAACGAATGTGACGCGCCAGTTACCGGACACTTTCACCGCCCATCGGTTTTCGCGTTTCGGCTCCAACTTGTGAAGGCCGGAACCTGGGGAAGCCATATTCCTGACATCCGAGGAACTTTCAAGGGCATCAAGTATCCGCCCGAGCCGCGCGGCGTGTTCCGGATGGATTCCCTTCACGATCCCATCCATGTAAAAAGCTTCAAGCTTCTTATGTTTGAATGATTTTATCATTTGTTACTGTAACTTTATAGGTTACGATTTGCAAGTATTGGTTTACTTATTTTCTGAATATTTAAATTTTATCAATCATTCTTTCCAATCGCCTTCATTATCGCTGTAGTTGCTTTCTTGACTGACTTCCTGACGGTATCAAGATCAAGTCTGGCATATACAGCGGTCGCGGGTGATCCCGGCTTATGTCCCAGCGACTGGCCAACAGTCGCAGTATTTGCACCGGTCATCGTCTGGAATGATCCTAGTGTTCTTCTTAAATCGTGGATTCTTAAATCTGCTATTCCTGCTTTCTTAAGAAGTCTTTTCCAAGCTCCTTTGGGCTCTGTTATGTGTCCAGCCTTGCCGAATGAAGGGAATACAAATTTAGATTTTGCCTTCACCTGCCTTCTTTCTAGAATCTCTATTACTAAATCAATCAAAGGAACTTGCATTTCTTCATCTGTTTTGAATTCAGCTGCAGGAATAGTCCAGATTTGCCGTTCAAGTTCGATATCTTTCCATTTCATAGATTGAAGATTAGAGCGGCGCGCCCCGGTGAACAGTGCAAGCCTGAAAAAATCTTGCCAGTCCGGATCAAGGGTGTCCAGAGCCTCAAAGAATCTTTTCATTTCTGTTTTGTCAATAAATCGTTTTCGGCTTGGCTCTTTGTTGAATTTCAGTTTAGCCGCAGGATTTAATATAAACTGTCCTTCTGAAATCGTATAATTATATGTTGACCTGACAAGCCTTATTACCCTGTTGGCCATGAATTGGCCACGCTCCTGGGTTAAATCGCGGTGAAGCTTTTTAATGTCATCTGGCATTATGTCTGAAAGACACCGGCAATGAAGAGGTTTAAGATAGATGTCGAAAACGCGTTCACATTCCTTCCATCCCCGAGTTTTCTCCTTCAAGTAATTTTCGAGATAGTCCTTGAATACAGCCGAGAATGTATTCCCGCCGCGCTTAGATTCCGCCTTTATCTCCTGGGGTGTCTTTCCACTCGCAAGCTCCTGTGATCGCTTATCCGCCCTTTCCCGTGCCTGGTATGGTGTCATCTCGGGATAATTGCCTATCTTGTAGAAATTGGTATGTCCTTCTATCTTCCGGACAAATAAAAAAGTTTTTCTGCCCGAGGGGAAAACATCAAGATATAGGTAGCGGCTCCCTGTGTCGTGGTATCGTGTCCGACCTTCAATTGGAAGTGTTAAGGCTTCGATTATTCTTTTGCCAAAATTGATTTTTTCCGCCATAATGCCCCCGCTTATTTGATTTGATAATTTAAACCGTTATTTTAAGGCTGAAAACTTCTTTTAGTTCGCCCCAAAAACCTTTAATCACAAGGTTCTCCGTATAACCTATGTCTAACTTTTTTTATAAAAATACGGTTAGACAGGGCTATTGTCAAGTAAAAGAGGGTGAAATATTGATTATATATTTGCTTGATTATCAATAACTAATGATGATAAACAAAATATTGGTAAAAATAATGATTATGACTCTTAATCACAAGGTCGATGGTTCAAGTCCATCTGGGCATACCAATTCTTTCGCGATTCTGGAAGAAATAGAAAGCAGACTAAGTCAATAGCAGGTGATGATCCCTTTTCAGAACTCCTAATCCACTGAAAATAATAATGTCTTAAAATTCCACCTCCAGGGGGAATTTCCATTCAGATTTCCCGGCTGTAATCCTTTTATTGCCACAACCCCTTTTCCCACATCTCCAGAGCTATCGAAGTTGAGAGTCAGGAAATCTGAATTTGTTCGATCATGATTTAACTCCCATATTGATTGTTAATTTTTAAAATATTTGACTTGATTACTATAGTCCTGAATCCGTGAAGGTCTTTTTGACCATCACATCTTCTTTGTTTTTTACTTTTTAAATACATCCCAAAACAGCTTTTTTACCATTTTGGCGAACCATTTCCGATTCTTTTTCCTTGCTTGACCTCCTTTCCATATTTTA
>CAIQLG010000407.1 GCA_903872565.1 uncultured Lentisphaerota bacterium
ACGCAAAAAAAATGATCGGCAATTACAAGAAGATGAAATGCATTGTCGAGAGGCTGGTGGAACTCAATGTGCAGCTCTTCAAACTAAAAGAATAGCCTTTTTACTCCACTTCTTTAGCCTTAGCTTGACAGCTATGCCCGTGCCGGGGGCGAACACGGCCGACACGGCCGTGGCTACAACTTATGTCAATTCAATTTTGGTTTTATTAGTAAATTCCATACAGATAAAATCAATGAATCTGTTAGTGTCTTAATCTATTTCCTCAAACTTCAAAGTCAATCCGGCATATGGCAGTGGAAAAAATAATGTCCTGAAGCGCGATTGAAGTTTTCCGTATTATTCCGCGAGATGGCAGGAGACCTTGACATTGCCGATGGTTCTGAGTTCGGGGGCGAGCTTGGAACAATTGTGATTTGCGATTGGGCACCGCGGATGGAAATGGCATCCTGTAGGCGGATTGAGAGGGGAGGGGACATCTCCGACGATCCTGTTGAAGTTGGATTTCTGGCCTATCCGTGGAACGGCATTCAGCAGTGTTCTCGTGTACGGGTGTTTCGGTTTCGAGAAGATCTCCTCCTTCGAAGCATATTCGACAATTTTGCCGAGATACATCACGGCGACAAAGTCCGAGATATATTCGACGACTCCGAGGTCGTGGGTGATGAAGAGATATGCAAGGTTCCTCTTGATCTGTATTTCTTCGAGGAGGTTCAGGATTTGCGCCTGTACCGAGACATCAAGGGCGCTCGTGGGTTCGTCGAGGACAATGAAGTCGGGGGCGAGGATAAGTGCGCGGGCAATCGCGATTCTCTGGCGTTGCCCCCCTGAAAATTCGTGCGGATAACGTTCGGTGTCTCTGGCTGAAAGTCCAACTACATCAATGACATCGAGGACTTTCCGCTCCCTGTCGGCTGATGATATTTTAGGGAAGTGGATCTTAATTCCTTCTCCTATGATTTCTCCAACTTTCATCCTTGGTGACAATGAGCTGAAAGGATCCTGGAAAACGATCTGCATTTTCTGCCGGAGAGGTTTAAGTCTTTTACCGTCGAGTTTCATGATGTTTGTGCCGTTGAAGAGGACTTCACCGTCGGCTTCCCGGATGAGTCTCAATATGCTCTGTCCGGCGGTGGTCTTTCCGCAGCCTGATTCGCCTACAAGTGCGAGGGTTTCGCCGTGTTTAAGTTCGATGTCAATATTGTCAACTGCGCGTACCTGGTTCACGACGCGCATGAGAATTCCCTTTTTGACGGGGAAATATGTGCGGAGTTTCTTGGCAGAAATCAGAACGGTGTCCGACTTCTGCTTTTTCGGGCGGGGCTTTTTCACGGAGGCCGCAGTCCTGTCGGCATTGAATCCTGGTTCAAGGAGGTGGCAGAAAGCTGTATGCCCTGATTCCGCGCAGGGATATTCTGGTGGCTCGATGGTCTTGCACTTGTCGAGGTGTTCCTGGCATCTGTCGTAGAAGCGGCAACCTTCTCTGGCATCCACTGCGCTGGGGACTTTTCCTGGTATGGTATGCAGTTTGAAGTTTATGTCTCCGCTTGCCGGTATTGACTCCAGGAGTCTTCTCGTATATGGGTGTTGAGTGTTGGAGAAGATGTCGTCCCTGCTTCCCTTTTCCGCGATTTTCCCGGCATACATTACGCAGACATCGTCCGCGATCTGGTTGATGATCCCCATGTTGTGCGTGATCATCATTATTGCCATTCCGATCTCTTCCTGGAGATTTTTCATGAGCGCCAGTATCTGCGCCTGTATCGTGACATCGAGGGCGGTGGTGGGCTCGTCCGCGATGAGGAGTTTTGGCCTGCAGGCGAGCGCCATCGCGATCATGACTCTCTGCTTCATTCCGCCGGAAAGCTCGTGGGGGAAGCAGTCTATTCTTGATTCTGGTGCCGGAATACCGACTTCCTTGAGAAGTTCGATCGCCTTTGCCCTGGCCCTGGCCTTGTCCATTTTCTGATGTATGACAAGTGGTTCGGCAAGCTGGCTTCCAATCCGGTATAGAGGGTTGAGCGATGACATCGGTTCCTGGAATATCATGGCGATTTTGTTGCCTCGTATTGACTGCATCTGTTCTTCGGATTTCTTGAGGATGTCGGCTCCTTCGAAGATAATTTGAGAATCCTTGTCGTGAAATCCATTTTTTTCAAGAAGCCTCATCATCGAGAATGCGGTCTGCGACTTTCCGCATCCCGACTCGCCGACGATGCCGAGTGTTCTTCCTTCTTTTATGGAGAAGCTGATGTCGTCAACGGCTCTTGCAACCCTGCCGTCTCCGATATCGAAGTATGTCTTGAGATTTTTAACTTCTAAAAGCATCTAAAAATCCTTTGGGGTTTTAATATTTATCCACAGTGATCACGGCGAAACACGGCCTAGATATGCTCAGGCAGTTGGTGGTTCGCATACCAAGCTTGTTGTAGCCACGGCCATGTTGGCCGTGGGCGCCCCCGACACGGGGGGCGGCTACAGTGATTTATTCTTAGAATTTCATGAGAAATTTTCATAATGCCTATATCCTCTAATGTGACCTTGGGTCGAATGCGTTTCGTATTCCGTCGCCGATGAATGTCAAAAGTGTCAATGTGAAACTCAGAATGAAAAATGTTGGGAGGATGATCCAGAGCGCGTGCAGGTTGTCCTGTCCCTGTTTTAGCAGGTCTCCGAGGCTTGGGGAGGGGTATTTGACTCCGAGTGCGAGGAAATCCAGGCTGACGAGGGCGAGGATGCCCGAGGTTATCGCGAAAGGGAGAAATGTCACTAGCGGAGTAAGCGAATTGGGCAGTATGTGTTTGAGCATGATCTTGAAGTTCGAGGCGCCAAGTGCGCGTGCCGCCTTGACGTAGTCCAGGTTTCTTCCCTTGAGGAACTCGGCACGCATGAAAGTTGCCATTCCCATCCAGGAGGTAAGATTGATGATGCCGAAGAGCATGAGATAGAGTTTGAAGCTGGTGAGTTCCGCCCTGTTTGCCAGGAAACTGCTGAGAATTATCAGGAGGAAGAGCTGTGGTATCGAGCCCCAAATTTCGATGAGCCTCTGGCCGAAGAGGTCTATCAGTCCGCCAAAATATCCCTGTATTGCGCCGATGATGCATCCGAGCACGGTCTCGGTGAGTGCGAGGCAGAGCCCGAATATCACTGAGATGCGGAATCCATAGACGATTCTTGCCAGGACATCTTTGCCTTCCTTGTCGGTCCCGAGATAATGCTGGTCAATCCAGGCACCCTTGAGCATCGTGTTGTCGGCGCCATGTTTCTCCCATGGAGAGGCAAGAATGCTCCTTCCGGATTTGGGATTTTCCGTGTTTGACTTGTAGCTGTGTTTTATTGGCGCCCACAGGAACCAGTAGCTTTTTTTTGCAGTGGCGGAATCTGTTGCGGCATTGCTGGTGTCAACTTTTTTGTCGTCTTCATCGTTGCTGCCGAAAAGATCCGAAGTGTCGAGTTTTTTCTCCTGCACGCCATTGAGGAAATTCGTGAAATCCTTTCCTCCATAATTAGTTATCGGCACTTTCGATGTTCCTCCGAAATCCAACATCGAATAGTCTTTGATGAATGGGAAATAGAACTTGCCGTCAATGTTGAGTATGAGTGGCTGGTCGTTGAAAATCAGTTCTGCCGGAAGAGAGGCGAGGAACATGAACGACAAGACAATAAAGCTGAAATAAGCTTTTCTGTTCTTTTTGAACTTGTTGAACTTATATCTGGTTTCAGGGCTCAATTTCATAGTTATGTCTGGCTCTTTTCAAAACTTATTCTTGGATCAACGATCACATAGCATATGTCTCTTATCAGGGTCGCGGTCAACCCCAGAATCGTGAAAAAGAAAAGACTTCCCATTATTACGGGGAAATCCCTTTCCATCACTGAGTTATATCCGAGAAGGCCAAGGCCGTCCAGCGAGAAAATCTGTTCGATGAGCAGTTCCCCCGTGAAGAACATGGCAAGGAAGCTCGCGGGAAATCCTGTGACAAGCGGAATCAGGGAATTGCGGAATATGTGCTTGAACAGAACTTTTCTTTCTGAAAGTCCACGAGCTCTGGCTGCAACCGCGTAGAGCTGGTGTATTTCCTCTAGGACGCTGTTCTTTGTCAATATCGTGAGGACGGCGAAACTGCCGATGCTGAGACAGACTATCGGCGCGACAATGTGGTGGAAGTAGTCGAGGATTTTGGTCCAGGTGCTCCAGGTTTCATATCCCTGCTCCCCATAGGATGTGAGCCCGGAGAGCGGGATAAGGTTTGCAATGTGCGACTCGCCAGGGCCAAGAAGGACAATTAGCAGGACTGCAAGGACGAATCCAGGAATGCTGTATCCGAAAAGGATCACCATGCTTGTGACAGAATCGAATGTTGTTCCGTTTTTGACGGCTTTTGCGATTCCGAGGATGATGCAGACGGTGTAGCATATGAAAAAACTGAAGACTCCGAGGCTTATGGAAATCGGAAGCCGTGTTTTGATGAGCTCCATCACCGTTTTATTCTTGTTTATTGACTTTCCGAACTTCAGAAGGAAAAATCCGTGCCAGTAGTCGAAGTTGCATAAGGACTGTCCGAAGGTCTCCTCCCGATAAATCTCGTCAATGCCGTTTTCTTTTTCGATTGTCACCTGGATATGGGTGAGGCCTTCTCCTGTTTTTCCGCCGACAAGCTGACCTGTCTCATAGGAGAACAATGATCCATCGAGAACGCTTTTGAAGGCATTTTTTTCTTTGTCATAAACAATTTCTCCACTTTTTCCGCCGGTGTCCCACTTGTTATGATATGCATAATATTTGTTGTCTAGCCGCAATATGATGCAGTTTTTCCCCTCGGAGGTGAATTTTTCGGTCGTGCCATCGTCAATTTCCTTCGACGAGATGACGGAGTCTCTACCGAACCAGAAGATTGTCCTCAGGTATCTGACAAACATGTTGTGGTTGAGGCCATAAACTCTTTTTAGCTTCCACTCGAGCTTCGGGTCTTTCTTCCTGTTTTTATTGATTTTGTCCATCCCGGTTGTGGACACTTCTCCGGCCCCACCAAACGCTGTTTTCCCCTCGAGCATCGCCTGGATCTGGTCAACCGGTCCTCCGGGGACAAATTCGGAGATGAAGAAGGTGATGCTGATAACCCCAACAAGAGTCGGCAGCATGTAGAGTATTCGTTTTACTATATAGCTGAACATGTTATGACTTTGAAAACCTGATATGTTTTAATTTTTTGTTTCAATACTGCGAATCATAGTAAATACTTTCGTTGTTAGTAGGCCCGGTCTCGCCGGACCGGGCATGTCTGGTTTCATCGAAACCAGACCTACTTTTGCGAATCATGCAGGACTGGCCGAAGCCAGCCCTACTTTAATAATTATTCCGCAAACGGCTTGTCCGCATTCCTGGCTTCCTGCAACTTTTTATCCTTTTCGGCATCATACCACCACCAGCTCATGAGATTGTCGATGAAATAAGCCTTTGAAGCGTAAATTTTGGGACCTGCGAATTTATTCCAGTATATCGCCCTGTCATAGTCTATGTACCAGTGCGGGACGACATAGTGGTTTGCGCACAAGATCCTGTCGAGAACCTGGACGCAGGCGACAAGACTTTTGCGGTCT
Source organism: uncultured Lentisphaerota bacterium (assembly GCA_903872565.1). GTDB lineage: Bacteria > Verrucomicrobiota > Lentisphaeria > Victivallales > GWF2-50-93 > CAIQLG01. Next base: position 5,599 of record CAIQLG010000407.1, read on the forward strand.
TTTGCGGCGATAAGCTGTTCCACCATGTCGTCAATCGCAGGATTCTTGATTCCAATAAAATTCATACTTCCTTTGACATCAACTACTTTTGACGACCAGTAGTTGCGCTGTTCATTTCCGGGGCTCATGGACTGCCCGAAGGTCGTCACAATCATGTCATAGTCGAACTCATCTAGTTTTTTCTTATATTCTGCGGGCTGAACAAGCCTGTATGTGGCTTTGATCCCAATTTCGTTAAGCCTTTCGATAAATGTGTTCACCACTTTCTCCCACGTCTGGGTTGCGATGAGTATTTCAAAACCTAGCTTCTTGTCTCCTTTTTTGCGCGTTCCGAGTTCCTTGTCGTAGAGGTAGCCTTCCTCGTCAAGCATCTTGTTCGCGAGTTTTATTCTTTCTTCGATCGGCATCGTGGTTCCGTCGGGAAGGTCTCCGATGTTGTATGGTCCTCTGGCTATGGCATCCTTCGGGACATTTTCCTTGCCATATTTTTCCTGCAGGGCGATAAGGATTTCCTTGACTTTCCCTTCGGCGGGACCGCGGCTCATCATTTCCTTGTTGTTGTCGAAGTAGCACACCTGGCGTTTGTACTGGCTGTAGAAGTGGTTCTTGTTCATGAATTCGAAATCCATGACGGCGGCGATGGCCTTTCTTACTTTCGCATCCTGGAATATGGGCTTGCGGAGGTTGAAGGCATAGCACTGCATTCCGGAGACTCGGTTGTGCTTGAAGGTTTCCTTTTTAATGTAGTTTTTCTTGAAATAGTCGCCATCAAACTCTATTGCCCAGTCTTTGGAGCTTGCAATCTGCTCGGCATCAATCAGCCCGCCCTTTAGCGCCTCCCTCGCAGGGATATCGCTCAGAAACACTTTGTATATGATTTTGTCGAAGTTGTAGCGTCCCCTGTTGACAGGAATATCCCTGCCCCAGTAGTCCGGGTTCCTTTTCAAAGTGATGTGGGTGCTTTTGTCGAATGACTCGACCACGTATGGTCCGCTACCGACCGCGATTTCATCGAAGTCCTCGCCAAATTTTTTCCCCTCGACACCATAGATGTGTTTCGGCAGTATGGCGAGTTGTCCCACGATCATTGGCAGTTCCTGGTTGAACTTCTTGAATGTGAACTTGACAGTGTGGTCATCTATCTTTTCGGCTTTTTCGACATCCTCGTAGTATGACTTGAAAAAAGGAAAGAACTCTGGATCCTGGATCAGGTTGAATGAGAAGACGACATCGTCTGCGGTAACGGGTTTGCCGTCGGAGAACTTAGCATTCTTGTTCAGGAAGTATGTTATCGAGTTCTTATCGTCCGCCAGTTGCACTTTTTCTGCCAGAAGGCCATATTCGGCAAATGGCTCGTCTCCGTCAACACTGCTGTCCATCAGTGTCTCAAATACCAGTCCCACCCCGGGCGCCGGGGTACCTTTGAGGGAGAAAGGGTTTAGTTTTGTGAATGAACCGAGCCATGTGAGCTTGAGTATTCCGCCCTTGGGCGCGTTAGGGTTGGCGTGCGCATAAGTTTCACCCTCCTTATATTTCAGATCAGCCGGTCCATATAGGGAAATCCCGTATGTAGGTTCGGCGGCGGAAAGTTCCAATGTGAAAGCGAACAGGACTAGAATGGCAAAGTTTCTCATTTTTCAACCTTTCAATATGTTCACGTTAAAGATTCTGACAACTTTCGCAATGCGTCAATCCTTGGTATTGCATTAGTTGTAGCCACGGCCACCTGTCCTACGAAGCCTTGGCATAGTAGGATGCTGTCCGTGTTCGCCCCCAACATGGGGTCGGCCACAGTAAATATTACCAGTAGGAACCGACGAGCTAACAACATTCAGAAACAGACGGACACATATTCTAACCCGATGATGGAATTTTTCAAGGAAAAAGATAACAGGAAACTCGACAACCCCTGTTCTTGGTGTATTTGCCCTAACCCGTTTCTCGCGCGAAAAACGGGCTAAAATTAAATTCATCTTGAACCTGAGCAATTTGATTGGAAAATGGCGGCTTTACCCGGGTAATATGCTGGATATGTCGTCAGCGGTATATTGAGCGAATCTGAATATTAACAACAGGGAAACAGGGGCAAGCCTATTAATGGTGGCATCATTCGGGCGGCGTGCTCGTCGGCTGCTCCGAGAAGTTCATCGTGGATATTCCCAATCCATTGTCTATGAGTATGTTGTGATTCTCCTGCGTGTTCCAGCCATTGGGCCAGGCCTTGGGGACGGTGAGCTTGATGGAGCTTTCGCCGGTCGTGAGATCCATGCAGCTTTTATTCGGATGGCCCTTGGCGTCTGGATAGTTCAGAAACTTTTCCACCTTTAATTTCAGCTTGGCGATCTTGCCGTTTTTCGTGTATTCAAGCCATGCCTTAGGAGGCTTGACACCGAAGTAGAAGCCATTCAATATGATGGTCTCTCCCTCTGTAATTCCAATAATAAATCAAATTGAGCTAATTATATCTTGAAAACAATAAAATCCCGTGTATTATATGGTGATCTTCACTATCAACAGTAAAATCAGGAGAACATCATGGGCAAGCGTGGGGCGAAAGTCGAATTTCCGGA
>CAIQLG010000408.1 GCA_903872565.1 uncultured Lentisphaerota bacterium
GACGCAAAAAAAATGATCGGCAATTACAAGAAGATGAAATGCATTGTCGAGAGGCTGGTGGAACTCAATGTGCAGCTCTTCAAACTAAAAGAATAGCCTTTTTACTCCACTTCTTTAGCCTTAGCTTGACAGCTATGCCCCAACATGGGGGGCGGCTACAGTAAAATTTCCAACAGCCTCGTCCTCGGGAATTGGCTTTCGCCTGGAACTGTACTCCCTTGCGGCATTCGCCACTCAAAACTTCTTTTTCACTTTCTTAATCTACACCTTGATCTTTTATTTATTAGAGCCGACAGGCTCATTAACATGTCAATATCTTTTGTTGCATATCTGCAAGACCATCCGGCTTGTTGACAATCGGGATTGTGCGGATATTTTAATATTTTATAAGTGATGAGGAGATTACGTAGAAACAAAAAAAGGAAAGACATTATGGACAAACTGAACGTTCAACTGTGCCCAGAAACGGGAATCTGCTCCATTATCAGGGGAGATGGGACAAAGGTGGATCTGATGCCGGATGAGGTGACAACTCTGCGTGGAGCGTTGGCCAATCCTGACTCGGCGCGGCAGGTTATTGCGGAAGTGGATGCAGGCTTTGCAACTTTGCTGGCGCCGGATGAATTAAATCAGCTTGCCGCCAGTTTGAAGCAATAGAAGCCACAAGCTTCCAGTAAAGAGTTCAATAATCTGCAGATAGGTCGCTGGCACATGAAGTCTTGCACCAGGGGCTGATGAAGCTACTTGAGTCCTGCAGGGCGCCGGATATCGGGAAATGGGTGGGAGTTACGACAAGGACATGACAAGTTTTATGACAATATTCCGCATTTTACGGCTGATAGGTCAAAATGGACTGCACGTTTCGAGCGCAATCAGACGCATATGCGTTTTGGTGCTGGTGGCAATTATGCTGAACACTGCATGGGCTGCACTCGCACAGCAGTCAGCTAATCCATACTCGAAGTGGAAGAATGGACCGCCTAAGAGCGACAATTTCTTTCCTGTTGCAGTGTGGCTGCAGCAACCTCGCAACGCCAGGCAGTTCCAGGAACTTGGGTTCAACCTGTACGTGGGATTGTGGCAGGGGCCGACGGAGGAGCAGCTCGCCGCCCTGAAGGCCGCAGGCATGCCAGTGATCTGCACGCAGAACACCATTGGACTGACCGGAAAGAACAGTGATATGATCATCGGATGGATGCATGGAGACGAGCCTGACAACGCACAACCGCTGGGGGAGGGCAGGGGATATGGTCCGCCGATCGAACCGAAAATGCTCGTGGGCGACTACCGGAAACTGGTACTGTCCGATCCCGGTCGACCCGTCCTGTTGAACCTTGGTCAGGGTGTGGCCTGGGATGCCTGGTACGGGCGTGGTGTACGCACCAACCATCCGGAGGACTATCCAGCCTATTTGGAGGGATGCGACATCGCATCCTTCGATATTTACCCGGCAACACACGAGAAAACGGAAGTGGCCGGCAAGCTGGAGTTTGTCGCACACGGTGTCGACCGCCTGTGCAAGTGGAGCAAGGGACAGCGCATCGTATGGGCCTGCATCGAATGCACCCGGATAGCCAACATCAATATCAAGCCCACACCATCACAGGTGCGCAGCGAAGTCTGGATGGCACTTATTCACGGGGCTCAGGGATTGATTTACTTTGTGCACCAGTTCAAGCCAAACTTTATCGAGGCGGGCTTGCTGGCTGATGCAGAAATGTCCAGGGAAGTGGGTGACATCAACCGCCAGATTGGCGACCTTGCGCAGGTGCTGAACAGTCCGACACTGGCCGATGCGGCAGCTGTGACATCATCTGACACCACGACAACAGTTGACATAATGGTGAAACACTGGTATGACGCTACTTACATCTTTGCCGTAGGCATGCGCAAGCAGGCGACTGTCGCAACCTTCAGATGCAAGAATGTAACCGTCGCGAGAGCCGAGGTCATCGGAGAAAATCGGACGATAGATTTGATCGATGGAGTCTTCTCTGACAAGTTTGCGCCTTATGCCGTTCACATATATCGCATAAGCTAAGTGGAAATAATACAGAATTTCTATTTCCGGCAATACCACCGGCCTGGATCCATGTTCATGTTCATATTCATATTCATGTTCCTGTATTTGTCAGATAGGGGATCGTTATTTGCGCAAGTTCCACCCGGCGTTCCCATACCGGATCCCATATTGTTGCAACGAACTGGCCTGCATCTTCATCCGGCCCAGCGGTCTTGATGTGTTCGATTGTCACGTCTATCAATTTGTCCGGGAGGGACTTTGGCCCAGCATATGATACCAGGGCGACGAATGAGCAGAAAATGCAGAGAAATAATCTTTTCATAATTTCCTTCACTTCTTTCTTTGGTCCTCAAATAGTTGATTGGCCTTGGCTTCCGCCAAAGGGATGACGTCTTTCTTGAAACGCTCGACTACTGCCATTGTCAAGGTTTAAGAATCACCGGCACAGGTAGCGGCACAGGATTGTGTTGTTCACTTTACGGATTGGGCCGTTTTTTTTGGTTTCACAAAACTCAGGATATAGTTGAAGAGCTCCTTGTATAGCGGGCTGTCAAGATCATTGCTCATCAGGCTGAATCCCAGCGCGGAGTCTTGCGAAAGTCGCACCATACCCCGCGTGATATACTTGAACTTGCCTTTGGGAATCTTCGCCAGGGGGGCGAGTTTCGCATCTGTCAGTATGGTATAATAGCCATACCATCCATTGGTATCAACTTTTTTAAGCTCGATGGTCTTTTCAACGGTTTCCGAAAGATATTTCTCCGAGGAGGACTGGACGCTCCTCTCGATCTTCGCGGGTGAATCGAACTGGGCCAGGTCCGGCGTGTCGCACTTGAAGTACAGCATCAGGCTGAAGCTTTTATCGTTCTTCGGCTCGATTCTCACGTCTGCTAATCGCAGGTCAAGCTGCTTCTCGACGGTGACACTCCATTTCTCCGTTTCGGCCACGGTGAATTTGTCGTCCATACTCATCATCAACTCATGCTGCTTCTCCGCTCCACGGAGAGCAAGCGGAAGCAGAACGGCAATAACGGCCAGCAGATGTCTCATGTCGGGTCTCCTCCTTTGGTGTTTAATAATTATCCGCCACCTTTCTGGCGGTCGGGTGAATGCATTTTCCTTGCCTTTATTTTGACTTACTTCAAAGAGAAATCCATGGTCAGCGGATAGTGATCCGACCCGACATTTCTGCCGACTCTCCTTGAACTGATCACGACCTCGTCGGAATGAAAGCAGTGGTCAATTTGAATTCCTAGCAACGGGAAGAATGATGGCCATGTCGGATTGATAGACCGTCCCTTTGCGCTGTCATGCAGTTCGCTAGTCTTCACAAAACGGCGGTAGTAGTATGACCATGGAGTCACGTTGAGATCCCCCAGAAGAAGTACAGGTCCCTGAATTGTGGCAGCCTCCTTTGCCACCTTGTCCAGCTGTTCGTTCCGGCATGATGAGTATTCGGATCCACCTGGAGGAAGAGGATGGGTTGTAATCAGTGTCAGTTTTCTGTCATCCGGCATTATCTCCGCAAATATGGATGGTACTTTGGCGTCTCCAAGGTATTCAACTCGCGTGGACACACATGGGATCCGTGTGAAAAGTCCGATTCCGAAGTTGTCGTTTCGCGGCTCAATCTTCCGGACAGGGTATGTCTTTAGAACCGGATCGAGCGCTTTGACCCACTCGTCGCTGATCTCCTCCAATACAACAATGTCCGGATTCTCTTTTGTGATGGCCGTAATCACTCTGGCGGGATCGCCCCGTTCCGTGTTGACGTTGATAAGCATGGCCCGAAATGAAGCACCTGACGCACTCGTCGCTGCAGCACGAGGAAGGAGGAACATGGCAACGGGCATGGCATTGACAAAGGCAAGGCTCAATGCTCCTAAGGCCCAGCGCTTCTTCTTGCACAGGGCGTAGTAGATCGTCAGGAATGTGAATAAAATGGCATACTGTACGCGGAAGTGGGATCCGAGATCCATCCACCAGGCGTATTGACCAAGGAATCCTGCAATCGTTCCGAAGGCAGCCAGATAGCCGACCACTGTCAGCAGACCACAGAGCCTTATCCGCTGACTGAAGAAGCTGTTTGTCTTCATCTTGCCAGGTGTCTGCGCTCCGCCCTCCGGCGAAGTTGGATTATCCACAGACGCTGATTCTACTTTGCACATAGTGGTTGGCTCCGATTCGTTAGGCCAGTTATCTTTCATGAATCCCAATAACGAAAATCCAGAATCTTCACCGTGTGGCCAAATAGCCAGAGGTAGAGGAAACTTCTCCCGTTGCCGTTCAGAAATGCGCGCATAACTCCGGAATGGACCACCACCAGACATGGAACGTATGAGCGCGTCACGCACCAATGGTAGGGCATTTGAACCTCACTCTCTAAGGGCCAGGAGTCGAATTTGGCGGCGGTGGAGATGTCTGTGCTGGACTGAGGAAGGCGCATTTGCCCGAGGACAAGGCGTTGGACCTGCGGGCCACCGAGGAAAGCCGTGAGTAGCCACAGGGAAATATAGATACCTCCAACTGTGATCATTATGCGCAGATATTTTTTGGTAATTAATCTTTTTAATATCATATGAGTATGTTCTTGCCCAACGCTCATCGGGCTGCTCCGTCCGATGAAGCCGGCTGTTGAGTGCTTTCTATTTCGACCCCGACGAATTTCAGCCGTCAGATTCAGCGGATGAAAAATTTACGGTTCGGGTTCCTCTATTTTGCCTTCATCAGCTGAAGAACTGCGCTTGGCCTGCCTTCTAGCGCCTTTGATATCTCGACACAACTGCTATATCCGCAATTACGGCAGATATAGGGATTGTCAACATCACGGCAACACGTGAACAGGCGATGTCCTGCAAACAGTTCGATCTGTTTAACTGGCCTTCTCCAGTCATTTGCCCGCAATGCCAAGTAGGCGGCTTTCGAGAGAACGATGGGATAGCCCTGACCCTTCAGCCGCCAGATACGATCTAAGACTTGAATCCGTTCTTCCCCAAGAAACCCATGCTTGGCAATGATGTCCGGACTGTCAGTCAGCAGATTGAAGGTGATGCCCTTGAACAGTCGCGTGTTGGCGATCTCGTGGACCGCACCCTCCAATTCTTGTTCGTTTGCCTTTGAAAGCGTGATGGAGGCTAGTACCTTGGAACTTGCCCCCCGCACATGATTGAGGATCATGTCGTACGTACCTGCCCGTATAGCATTGTGGGTCACCCTTGTCCCGTCTATGGTGACGATGAACGTGA
>CAIQLG010000409.1 GCA_903872565.1 uncultured Lentisphaerota bacterium
GTTCCATCTCAAAAGGCCTGCGTAACAAGCATGAAAAACACAAGCCGTAGGGGGTACTTTAGTCAAGGAGATACCCCAGTAATATTAATGTAAAATCCGTCTTGAAATTTCGATGTCAAGGAACTAATAATAAAAAACGACCAGAAAATGAATTGTCGATTATATTTTTTTGTGGCTTATGTGCTTTTTTGTGGCAATACATGATTTGATAATCAGGACTTCTCCGTGGTTAATCTGTTACAATGCCAGCAAATACAAAGGGGGCGAAAATGAAAATCAACACGTCCGTCATAGTACTCGCAGTGCTTTCATTCTTGTTTGTGTTTTCAACAGATGGGGGCGTGTTGAAGAAAAAGTCTGATGACAAGACGAAGAAGGAATCTCAATCCACAACCAAGGAAAAAACAGATAAGAATACTTCGGACATCGAAGACAATGGAAAAAAGGAAGACTCAGTAGAGGGAAAAGATACAATCCTGGACGTGTTTCTAGATGCCGATGTATTCATCACAACAAAGGACAAGGTATATTACCACAAAGAGGAATGTCCTAAACTTGAGGGGAAAGAAAGCGAAAAGGTCAAACTTTCCGAGCTCAAAAAGAAAGGCAAGTACAAGCCCTGCAAAGCATGTGATCCGCCGGTCTATGCGGAGTAATCAGCAATAAGCGTCCGATATTAACTTCCAGGTTCTTAATGTCAGGAGATAACTCGTCAGTCTTTGCTTTTTTTGCTATCGGTGGTGGGTCGGGTTCCACCCCGACCTTGAGCGGACGGCGTAGAAGTCAAAGATCCCGGGCGTTGGCGTCTCGGGACCGTCCCTCCAAAAAGTCCATCTGCCTAAAAAAACATGACGCATTACGTCAGGAGCTTTGGTGTGTGGATTTGTTGTAGCCACGGCCACCTGCCCTGCGTAGTTACGCTTTGCGGACGAAGAAGGGTGTTGGCCGTGTTCGCCCCCACCATCCCCCTTCGCAAGGAAGCTGCGGGGGACAGGTGGGGGCGGCTACAGTAGTTTTCCCGGCACTTTATCTCCTTGTCTTTTAATTGCAACTTTGCATTACACTCCTGAGATTCGCCCGCCGCAAAGCGGACTAGCTCATCGTATAAGAATCTGATAATCTGTTTTAAATTATTTTACAATGGGAGCATCAAGCGTTTTCTGTACCGTGTTTTTAAGACCAATTGAAGTGCAGAGGTCAACGATCGGTGACACTTTCTGGGGATCAGCACCTTTTCTGCTAAAGATCACAATCGGAGTATCTTGCCCATTTTCCGCAGATACTTTCTTGAGTATCAGTGCAAGCATTCCTATCGATAACCTCGTGCGTGCTATGCTCAAAGTTCCATCTTCTTCCACCATGATGTCAATTTCTCTCGGATCTCTTTTTGGATCTCTTTTAAAGTCAATGTGCTGGGGCATGCTCCAGGCTGTTGTTGGAAAACTTAACGGGCGGGTCCACTGCCACCCCAGCATTTCGCAATCCCACAGCGAGTAGCAGTCCAAGCCAATTGTCGACTCTTTTGAGGTTTTTGTTTCTGTTGGATGGACACGAATGGTCGTTGATCCCCTGGGAGGAATGCTTTCCCTGACGACCGGTGAGGCGTTCATGTATTCCCCGGGGCTCAACTCATGCCAAACAAAATCTGTTCGTTCTGAGATACGGTAGGATGCGCTTATCCCCCCACCCTCTCCGTGATAGTATATCGTCCAGGGGCGATTATTCTGGATTTTGACTTCACACTCGATCTCGCTGGAGCATTTACGACCATACGGCTTGCCGATGACGGTAATGCTAACAGGTGGACTTATCAAGATCATGAGAACTGCCGCCATGAAAAGGCCGAGCAACGAGCCCAGTATAATTGTTATTCCATGTTTGCGCATAATCCCCGATAATCATTTTGCATCCCCCGACACATCCCATGATTGGAGCTGGCCGGAATTTGTTTTCCTACTTCTGACTTTGCCAATATATCCAATCGCCCCGTCATTGCCCTGATCCCATTTGAGTCCTGCGAATGAAAAAGAGGCATTGGCAAATGATCCGGAAACCTTGCAACTATCAGCAATGTAGTTGAAATCCGAGGATGACAGGCATCGCAATGCTGTTCCACAACTCTTGACACTCAAAATGACGGTGATGGTACTGTTTGAAGTCCATTTAAGAATTATCGTTTCTTTGGACATTGATCCATCAGTTGTTTTTCCGATTGCGAATTTCGCATATCCTTCGGACAAGCCTACCTTTTTCTTGGCCGCCTGGGAAAGAGTCAAAACACCAGACTGCCATCCCCCAAGAGAGATTGAGAACTCTGAGTCATCACCTATGGTCGGGACAAAAGAATCGGCTCCAGTTTCGAAGACGGCTTTGAGCGCTATTGATTCGACAGGAACCACTGAACATCCCTGACAGCTTTCTGGATTGCTCAAAGTTTTATCAAAATGCGTGAGCCTGAATTTGAAGGATGAAGGGGTAAAGTCACTGCCAGTGCTACTGGTTTTTGATGCAAAATATACGTTGCTTCCGTTTGCAGCAGCGGCCAATTTTGTGCCGACATCGGATATTGCGACGGATTGCCATTCGAGTCCGACAGTTCCTCCGGACGGATTATTTTTTGTCCATGTGGCACCACTGTCTCCGGAAGCATAGATATAATCATTTTCGGTGGAAACTGCTATTTGCGCGCCACTGCCGCTGACGGCAACCGAGTTCCATCCTTTTACAGCACCTGCGGGCGACTTCTGGCTCCAGGTTTTACCGCTGTCTGCCGATATATAGACATAATCATTATAAGCCACTGCCACAAAGAATGTTCCAGCGCCATTGACAGCCACCGACTTCCAGCCTTTCGTGATTCCGGAGCCGGCGGGAGATTTTTTGCTCCAAGTTGCGCCGGTGTCAGTCGAAATGTAAACATAATCGTTGAATGCAGCTGTGGCGATTACAGTTCCTGCGCCGTTTACCGCCGTAGATGTCCAGCCCTTCGTAATTCCTGTTCCGGCGGGAGATTTTTTCCCCCAGGTTGTTCCTCCGTCTGCCGAAAGGTATAGGTAGTCGTTATATGCGCAGGAGACTATCACTGTCCCGGCACCGTTGACAGAGGAAGAATTCCAACCTTTCGTAATTCCGGAGCCGGCGGGTGACTTTTTGCTCCAGGTGGAACCCGAGTCCTTCGACAAATACAGGTAGTCATTCCATGCGACGGCGGCAATCACTGTACCATTGTCGCTTAATCCGGCGGAATTCCAGCCAGCCAGGACACCACTTCCCGCCGGAGATTTCTTTGTCCAGGCTGTTCCGCCATTGGTGGAAATATAAACACCGTCATTCCAGGATGTTAATACGACCTTGGAACCGTCCGGAGCAATATCCATCGAGGGAAAAATGTTCTGTCCGCTCTTCGGACTTGACTTGCTCCAGGTGTAGGCAGCTTGAGCTTCAGCTTGCAACAGGGAAAAAAATATGACGACAGCAAAACAGATTGACGATGGTATTATCTTCATTTTTATTAGATACCTTTAATAATTAGATATTTGATTTTTGTTCGCTTACATTAACACGTATGTATTGGTTGCCAATTGGCAACCATGGAGGGATGCGCTCCGTCGCGTCCGCCAATGCAGCCACGACGAAGCGTGGCCCTCCACCAACAATTTCCACTTCTACATATGTCACCGTAAATTGTAAAAGTAAAATATTTATTAGAGATTTGTTATTTTTCTGTTAAACGGGATGGCTCCGAGCTTGTCATTTTTTCATCATCTCGATGCCGTCTATGAACATCTGAACTGCCACGGTTGTAAGAATGAGGCCCATAAGCCTCTCTATCGCAGTAAGCGCCTTTTCCTTCAGGAGGGCGCTAAGAAATCCTGAGGATATGAGAATCACAGTGGAGGCTAGCCAGGCTATGCAAGCAGCGGCAAGCCAAAATAGAGGTCTTCCAGGATCCTTCGATGTCATAATGACTGCCATGCCAATTACGGAAGGGCCCGCAAGCAGGGGGACGGCAAGCGGAAAGATGAACGGTTCGCCTTCCGGAACTCTTCCTGTCAGTTCATACTCATTTATTGGGAAAATCATTTTTACCGAGATGAGAAAAAGGATGATGCCGGATGAAAGCTGTAGCGCAGTCCTGCTGATCCCAAGAAGTTCAAGGATGAATTTTCCGAAAAACAGGAAGATGACAATCACAACAAGGGCAATGACACACTCGCGGAATATTACGGCTCTCCACCTTGTCTTTTCAACATTCTTCAAAACCGCCAGGAAAAAAAGGATGTTTCCCAAGGGGTCCAGTACCAGAAAGAAAAGCAGAGCTGCAGATAAAAGACTCACAGATTATATTTTTTATCCTCAGGTTATGTAACACTCTTGGAGGTTTTCAGTAGTTCCGGCCTCGCCGAGACCGGGCATGTCTGGGGTCGGCAAAACCAGACCTACTTTTATTAATGCACCCTGCCGTCAGCTTCCGCCAATTGGAATTCCTTCACCAGCCTGTCTAGGGCTGCCTGCTGAATTTTCGTGATGTCGGGGGGCAATGTCTTGGTGGTTTTCACATGACCGTCGGCATATACGATGTTATATCCGCCCGGATGCGGTGCCGGAGCCTTTTTTGAGACACAGCTGAATTCGATGAGTATCCAGGTGTCCGCAGGAGACTTCACTTCGGCTTTGCCCCCGAGAGTGTCATTGTATACCCAGGTAAGCCCCTTCTCCTTGAGTTTGTCCGGCATTGACGGGCACAGCCACACTTTTTCACTTTTGAGATCGTCGCCCAGGATGACCCGGATGCTGTTTTTATCGGTTTTCGGGTTTTCCGGGTAAAAGGCCGCCTTCGGATATTCGCCATTGCTCAGTTGGCTGGCAATTATGACGGCGCCGACCTGGCGCATGTTGTTCATGCATTCGGTCTCGACCGCCTTCTGCTTCGCCCTGACAAATGCCTCCATCGGGATGCTGGATATGATTGCAGCTACAACCATTATTTCGGTAAGAGTGAACATCCCTGCTATTTTTATTTTCCTGGCTTTTCTTGGCGCACTCATTTTTTCTCCTTTTTGTTAATCCAGGCAAATATGCCTTTGTTTTTTATTGCTTCGTCGAGATATTCGTTCCTTTTGGCTTCCTCGGTCGCGTTCTGTGCGAGCACCCAGTATCCCAACCCCTTGAACAACTTTGGAAATGCCGGAATGGACGACTCCATCTCGGCCATATTCTTGTTGTTTAACATCGTTTCAGCCATCTCAACAATATACGCCGGAGAATCGCTGTTGTCAAGATTCCTTTTTAATTCACTATCCTTCCTATCTACGATTTCCTGCCATATCTGATTGGCTTCCGACTTATTGCCCTGCATCCACTTGGCAACTCCTGATTCAAAAAAAGCAAGTCGTCCATTCACGGTATCTCTACCGCAATTTATTGCGAGATCGTGGAAAAGGCCAAACGCTGTTGTGTTGTAGCCTTTCGCCAACGCTATACGGGCAAGGTTGTTGTCAGATTCAAGGAGAATGCCATCGTGACAGTTTATCTCAGCCCACTTCCTGACCGTCCGGAATTGTTTTTCCGCCTCATCCAGTTTTCCCATAGCAAGAAGATCTCGTGCATTAAGCAGCAAATCTGTGCCAGTCGAGTCTTCCGAGGACTCCCTGTTTCCAGGATTTTTAAGTGTATCGAGCTCTTTTTGCAACATCTCGGCTTTGCGTTTGGCGGCAACGGCGCTGACGTCGGCATCGTGTTTTGCATAGATTTTTTCCTTTATTATCGGAAGCAGCACCCCGTAGAACAGCCCTAATCCCACGAGAAGTGCCGCCCCAACGGTGATTGCCAAGGTGCTATTCCGTCTGACCCATTTCTCCCACTTTTCCGCCAGCGTGAGATGCCGCACGGAAACAGCGTTTCCCAATTTGCAGGCCTCGAGATCGGCACAGACCTGGGATATGTCCTTGTAGCGGAGCTTCTTCTCCTTTTCGAGCATTCTGAGAATTACCGCCTCGAGATTGCGGCTGATGTCCTTGCGCAATTTGCGCGGAGGAAGAGCATCCTGCCTGCAGATTGTCTTGAATATCCCCGGCAACCCCATCTCCTGGGTGATGGGATACGGGAAGACTCCAGTCAGAAGTTCATAAAACATTAGTCCTAACGAATAAATATCCGACTGATTAGTAACTTGGGCATCGCCAAATCCGCATTGCTCCGGGGACATGTATAGAGGTGTCCCCATGACAGTTCCTGTCATGGTCAATTTCTCCGCACTTTCTGATTTTGCAATGCCGAAATCAGCGAGAAGCGGCTGGTTGAACTCGTTGATCAGTATGTTGGCCGGTTTCAAATCCCGATGAAGAATTCCCTCCTTGTGGGCGAATTCAAGAGCCCTGGCTATGGGAATGGCATAATTTAGGATTTCCGCGACTGGAAGATTCTTGCCGATTACACCTTCAATCGTCCGTCCTTCCGGAACAAGCTCCATCGCGATATAATAGTTCTGCCCATCCTGGCCAGTATCGTAAACCGTGATGATGTTGGGATGTTTTCTTAGTCGTTTTGATGTGTCAGCCTCTGAAAGGAAACGTCGGATTTCCTCATTAGTCATGAAGGGGGTGGCCACGATTATCTTGATCGCGACTTCCGCGCCATCCGCATCCTTGGCGCGATATACGATACCGGCCCCTCCCCTTCCAAGGAAATCAACAAGTTCATACGGTCCAACTTTGCCCAAGGTAATCTCATCGGGGCGACTCCCCTTGAAACTTATGGTGCGACTCGGATCCTGTACGGCATCGGCAGAAACTTTGTCCTGAGATCTCTTGCCGATCTCCCCCTCTTCGTTTTCGGGCGACTCCAACATGTTCTTATCATTACTCATTAAATCCTGAGATTTTTCCTTTTATGATCAAGGTAAAAATAGTATTATGCTCAAGGATTTCAAGTCCTGGCATCCCCCCGGAGTCGTAATGCGTCAGGCTCGTCGGCAGAAGGCTTCCCGACAATGTCGTCAATCAAAGACTGAGAACGGCGAACTTGAGAGGAATGGGGGGACCGAGCGCGCCCATTGATATCAGATTAAGGATTTTTGAACTGAATATCTATTTTTTTCAGGCATTTCAATGCAATGGCATGTATATTGGCAAACTGGAAGGAGCTTATGGAATATAAAGTGAAACTTCAGAAAATAGAACGCCCGATCAACAAGACATTCTGCTTGGCTGCCGACCAGACGGTCGGTGCTCCCAGAGAAAATGCAGACAGGCAGACATCTACAAAAATATTTATTACAATTACTTAGGTGGCAAGTTGAAACATGCAATCGTAAATATTTCTGAATCCATTGTTGAAAAAAATGTTGCGCTTGAAAATAATATCCAAGCACGAGGCTTGGTTCCTCAAACGGAAGAAGAGCGAATCGCCCTCAGGAATCTGGCAGAACAATTCGTTCTGGAAATGAAAATTGTGCCACCTCTCTCGATGGAAGAACTCCTAGGTCTCATAAATAAATTCACAGCGACAAACGGCATACCGGAAATATATGGGACATTCTCAGGGGTGCTCCTGAACAACGAAGTCTGGAAAAATACCCTAGCCTCAATCCCTTTCGAACGACGCATGCTCATGATTCCACAGTGCCTCAGGGATGCACGCTCCTGCGATGCGGAATTCGACGAGTTCGGACTTATCTGCAAAAAATGTGGGAACTGTCCGATAGGAATTATCCAGGGAGAGGCGGAAAAGCTCGGTTATGTTGTCCTTGTGGCTGAAGGAACAACAGTCGTAACCAAGCTTCTCGAAAGCGGCAAGATAGATGGTGTCATAGGAGTCGGATGCCTCTCCGTTCTTGAAAAAGCATTTGCCCACATGTCCATCCACGCCATTCCCGGATATGCAATTCCGCTCAACAGGGACGGATGCGTAAGGACAGATCTCGACATCGGATTGGTCTTCGAGACAATCAAGTTGAAATCAGACGGGCGCTGGAGTTCCACAGCGGACATAGAAAAACTGAAATCCGAAATAGAGCAACTTTTCACGGTTGAAAGTCTCTTGGACATCGCAGGAGACAAATCGTCAGAAGCGGAAAAGCTTGCGCTGCAATATCTTGCAGGAAACGGCAAACGATGGAGGCCACTGCTCGCCGCAGGAATCTACAAGGCCATAAAAGACGATTCCGTCCTACTTTGCAAAAATATAAAAAGAATAGCAGTCGCAGTGGAATGTTTCCACAAGGCTTCCCTGCTGCACGACGACATAGAGGATGCCGACGACTTCCGTGATGGCTCGCCAGCGTTTCACAGGACGCATGGAATTCCGGTCGCGCTCAACACAGGCGATCTTCTTATCGGCCTCGGCTACTATCTCATATCGGAATGCGAAATGCCGGCGGACTCAAAGTCGAGGATGCTCGCCGCCGCATCACAGGGGCACAGAGATCTCTGCATCGGGCAAGGAGAGGAACTTTTCATAACAGGCGACAGAAAAATCCCTTCAAGCAGGCACCTCATTGACATTTTCAGACACAAGACTTCGCCCGCATTCGAGGTGGCGCTCAGGCTCGGAGCAATCTGCGCAGGCGGAGACGAAGGCCTCTGCGCACTCATAAAAAGTTACAGCAGTTCACTAGGAACAAGCTACCAGATAAGGGATGACATCGTAGATTTCGAAAACAAAATCCCGGAAAACAAAAACATGCGGGCATCAATCATAACCGCCATCACCTATGAAAGCGCGGACAATAATGACAGACGGAAAATTGAGGATGTCATATTCTCGGAAGAGATGAACTCGGAGGAGAAAAACATTCTGACAGAAATCTGCACGAAACATCGCGCATTGGAAAAGGCCTCCCAGCTCTGCGAGCATTACAGGAATGAGGCAGTCCGCGCACTCTTCCCTCTGCGAAATTCGCAATTGAAGAGCTTCCTCCGCAGAGTCATGGGGAAGATGCTGTGAGGAATGCCTCTAAGTTAAAATTGTTGGTGTTCATGGTCTTTAGCGTGTGTCTTTTTTCTGTATAAGATATTGACTTCTCCGTGGTGGAACAATCAAGGCGTATTTATATGAAGACATTCCGTTTCTTGTTGGTGCTCGCCCTTATGTTACTAATTCTACGAATAGCTAGCACTACGGCGCAGAATTCAAACACAAATGAGGCTTGGAAGAAAATAGCATCTTGGGGAACCCCAATGCCAAAGGTCGAAGTTGTCAATGGCGTAGAACTAAAGATGGATGGAGTCTCCTGCCGGCTGTTTGGTGTTCGCCTGCCCCAAAATGATGAATTGGCCAACAAGGCAAAACGTTTTTAAATCTGAATACTTACTCTTGGTTTTAAGTAGGCCCGGTCTCGATGAGACCGGGCATGCCTGGTTTCATCGAAACCAGACCTACTCCTGCAAATTCCACAGAACAGATCGAAGGCAATTCGAAAATAAAGCGGACATTCTTCTCTACTTGAGCCGATTGCAAAAGTCGGATTTTAACGGAACGCGGGTTTTCCAACCCGCGATTCTCCCCCTGTTGGCGGGTAAGAAAACCCGCCCTCCGTTATTTTTGCATCGGCTTAAGGTAATTTTGCAATTACCTCACTTACAATTGATTTCTATTCAACATAAATCATTTTTCTGGTCATTCCGCCGTCAACGACAAAATTCTGCCCCGTGATGAAGCCAGCTTTTTCAGAGACCAGAAACAGCGCCATTTCGGCGATGTCTTCCGGAATTCCGACTCTTCCCACCGGATGCTGGGAATGGTCAAGAGCTGACAATACAGCCTTTTTCCTCGAGCTTTTCTTCTTCCACATAGAGACATCTATCCATCCGGGGCTGATGCAGTTTACCCTGACCGTTCCAGCAAGGCTCACAGCAAGCGCATGTGTAAGTGCAAGAAGACCTCCCTTTGATGCGGAATACGCCTCGGTGTCCTTCTCGGACTGGAGTGCTCTTGTGGAGGAGATATTAACGATTGATCCTTTCTCGGCTTCAAGATGGGGGATTGCGAATTTCGCAAAAAGGAATACCGCAGTGAGATTTGTCTCGATGACTCTGTTCCAGTCTTCCAGCGAGAGAGCCTGGACTTTGCCGCCGGAAAATATTCCGACATTATTGACAAGCACATCAATCCCTCCGAAAAATTCAACGGTCTTTTCAACACATATCCGGACAGCCTTTTCATTTCTGACATCGTACTTGAGGAATTTGAATCTGTCAGTCTTGAATTCGCGAGAGCACTCGTTGCCGGACTCGGCGTCAATGTCTGCCGCCACAACGTTCATGCCGTCAGCGAGAAACATTTTACATATGCATTTGCCGATTCCTTGTGCGCCACCTGTGACTATCGCTGTTTTACGTTTTGGGATAGGCGTGTCTATGAGTGGCATTGAGGATACTCCTTGAAGAGATGGGTTAAAAAGAAAATTGGAAACAGGGGATGTCTCAGCAAACATTATTTTACGATAAAGCTTTGCAGCTTTGATGCATTATTGTTCAGAGGTTCACCCTGTTTCCTAATAAATAGTATAGTGCATGAATGGAAAAAGTCAAGTGCGTGAATGGAAAAATTTCAGTATATTGCTGAAAAAAAATGGCGTAATTCGCGTATTTCGCGGGCAAATGATTTGGTTACGGCTACCTGTTCTGATAATACTCACGACTCGACAGAATAGTTCGGGGCATCCTTGATGATTTTCACATCGTGCGGATGGGCTTCTCTGAGGCCAGCCGAAGTAACTCTGACAAATCTTGCATTTTTGCGAAGTTCGCCGATGTTCCTGGTTCCACAGTATCCAAGGGTGTATCTGAGTCCACCAACAAACTGAAAGATGACATCCTGCGCTTCTCCCCTGTAGAGCACCATCCCCTCTATTCCCTGCGGCACAATCTTGTTTTCATCGTCAACATCTGACTGGCCATACCTTTCGCGGCTGGACATCGAACTTTTCATCGCCTCGAGGCTGCCCATCCCGCGATAGACCACATAAGTCCTTCCCTGATGCCAGATTTTTTCTCCGGGGCTTTCCTTTGTCCCGGCAAGTACAGATCCCATCATGACGGATGAAGCACCGGTGGCAAGGATCTTGCCGACATCACCGGATTGTCTTATGCCACCGTCAGAAATCAGAGGAACCTCTTCGCCGACGACCTTGTAGGAATTGTATATGGCGGTAAGCTGGGGAACTCCGACTCCTGCAACAACCCTGGTTGTGCATATCGATCCCGGGCCAATTCCTATCTTGAGCGCATCAGCTCCGGCATCGAGAAGATCTTTTGCCGCCTCGGAAGTAGCAATGTTTCCGGCCACTACATCTATTTTGTCCCCATATTTTCCCTTTAACAATTTGACTGTTTCGATCACTCCCTTGGAATGGCCATGCGCAGTGTCAATCACGATGGCATCGCATTTCGCCTGGAACAGCGCCTCCGCCCTTTCCTCGTCATAGGTGCCTATGGCGGCGGCGACTCTCAATCTGTGCTCCTTGTCCCTGTTGTAGTTGGGCTCATTGTTTTCGATGAGTGTCTTCACGTCATGGAAACTGTAAAGGCCTGTGAGATGCCCTTCCCGGTCAACGATCGGAAGTTTTCCTATCTTGTTCTGCACCATGATTTGAAATGCATCGTTCAATGTTGATACTTCGGGAGCAGTTATCAGATTCGACGACATTACGCTTTTCAGCTTGACATTGTAGTCCGTAAGGAATTTGATGTCACGCGAAGTTATTATACCGATGAGTTTGCCATCTGATTCCGTGATTGGGAAACCGCAGAATGAATACTTTCTTTTTTCCTTCTCCGAAAGCATCTCGGCCACTGTCTGTTCCGGATGGAATACAACCGGATCCGAAATAAGGCCGTGAAGATAATTCTTGACGACCCTCACCTCGTCCGCCTGTCGTTCGATCTCCAGGTTTCTGTGGATTACACCTATCCCGCCAAAAATCGCCATGGATATCGCCATCTTGCTTTCCGTGACAGTGTCCATCGCGGCGCTGACAAAAGGGACGTTCAAGGTTATTCTTCTCGAGAATTTCGTCGAGACATCGGCTTCATTTGGCAGAAAATCTGCATAGCGGGTCACAAGGGAGACATCGTCAAATGTCAGCCCTGTGTATTCGAAACTTTTCATAAAATTGTCAATATGTGGATTCATAATGTCGCAAACCTCCGGGCTATGGAAATTACCTATCGTTACATGGATTATCGGATAACTGGATTGTTGGATTGATGAGAATGAACAAGATATGCAGAAAACAAATCCGACATTTCTGTTCCTCCTTAGAATTCAAACCCAAACATCCACCAATCCAAGAATCCACCAATTCGTCATCCTAAATGACAAGTTGCTAATCTATCATTAATTCCTGTCATAGCAAAAGTTTTATAATGTATTTAAAGAAAAAATGTAACGCATCCATGTCAACTTCGTCCGGTCATCCTGGAATAAATTCTGGCCGACTTGGCTAAAATCGCATGAATCTGTTTTCTGTCGCGGGAAAAGTCATTCCCGCAGATATCTGCATATTTTTTCCAGAACCGCATGATGTCCGTCCGTCGCACCATTCCTATGGCTGAAAAATGCAGTTGTGCAAGATCCTTCGTTCTCCATCTTGAGGACAGCTTGCCATGATTGATAAGACGCTGTAAATCAATGACATAGATCTTGTCTTCGCTTTCGACGAGGAAAAGATGAACCAGATAGAAATCCTGGTGTGCGAGATTCGCGGAATGCATTCTGCCAGCAATTTCCGCAACCCTGACTACAAGTTCCCGGCGGCGGCGGTAGTCGGACTTTGCGAAATTCGCAAAAATATCGGAGAGCCTGCTGTAGTTTCTTATTCCCAGAGATAGGATGCATGTTCCCTTGGCTGTCCTGGCGCATGCCATGGGGTCGGCCGTCGGAAGATTCCTGCCGTGGAACTCGAGCATCGCCTCCCACTCATGGAATGCACCGTCGCGGAATAATGGCTTGAGGGAGATAAAAGACTTGAAGTATTCTTTTAGCGGGAGAGGCTTGAATCTTTTCAAATAGGCTTCGACCGGCGCCGCGCCATCGCCAGCTTCGAGAAATACCCTGAATGTCCCCCTTTCCTTGAGCTTTGCCTTGACAGGTTCCGACTTGAGATTCCATAGATCCGCCGCGCGACTTATGCCGTTCAGAGCCAGAATCTCCGCGAATTTTGCATTCACAAGGAGATCGCCTCCGTCCTTCTCGACAACTTCTATTTCCATGTCAGGCCTGTTAAACTTTATTATATCTTCATGTTAAGATAATTTAAAAGGAATTCATTTCCAGTTTTTCAAAACAAATTAGCCAAGTAATTGCAAAACAGTCCTTTTGACAGTATATTCCAACCAGCGGGAATCAACGATTATGACGGCGACAGTGGAAGGTTGGGACTCGACTGCGGTCGAATAGTGTTCAACCCTCCGTCTGGATTTGCATGTTCAATTGGAACTATTGGTGTTCACTATGACTATAAAATCAAAATTT
This sequence comes from uncultured Lentisphaerota bacterium, assembly GCA_903872565.1. Lineage (GTDB taxonomy): Bacteria > Verrucomicrobiota > Lentisphaeria > Victivallales > GWF2-50-93 > CAIQLG01. Next base: position 13,477 of record CAIQLG010000409.1, read on the forward strand.
ATTTTCTTCATGCTGATGTTCACCACAGCGCTGTTGCCCCTTAGCCTGATGGCCTTTAAAGTCAAGGAGGTTGACTCATCACAAGGCAAAGACATTCCAAGAAAATCGAACCTCTGGGCGAAGGAGGGGCGGATCGTCGGAGAACTCAAGAGGCCACCGGGAAAGTTCACCATCGAAGTCAGACGGCAAGGCTCAAATGCACCAATCCTGACAGAAGAGCACTATGGATACTTAACCATATTTGAGACTGCATTCATTGCCCCCGGCAAATACGTCATCACAATAAAAGCCGAGGGATACATAGACCACATCACAAAAAATGTAACGGTAAAACCCGGCAACGACTGCATGCTGTACCTAAGCTTCGGAACAATCGCCTATATCAGATGACACTCTGACTATGAATATGGACATTTTCGTGGAGAAGTTACGGGTAAGTAACTCCTATAACAGAGAGACCAATTAAGGCGATTTAGTTATGATCAGATTCGGCCTATGCTGTATTTTCACTGGGGAAAACATAAAGTTCAGGCATCTTACTGCACTTTCTCTCAGAAAATATGACAGGGCGAAACAACTTATGATTATTTCCGGGATATGTCTCCATAACAGCGAATCCCTTCTTTCCGCACTTGAAACGGTTCAGAGGCTCGGTATTGGAGCGTTCAGAATCAATTCACAGTTGTTTCCCCTGTACACGCACCCCGAAGTCGGATACAAGCTTGAAGATTTGCCAGATTCACGGAAAATAAAAGGCCTATTCAAGAAAACAAGGATGTTCCGGGATAAGAATAATATCAGGCTCAGTTTTCACCCGGATCAGTTCATCATACTTGCATCTCCCAATGAGAAAGTGGTCATGAATTCGGTCGAAGAACTGGAATATCATGCGAAAGTCGCAGGAATGTGTGGCGCAGACGTTATAAATATCCACGTGGGAGGAACTTACGGGAACAAGGCGGAAACATTGAAACGGTTTGCCGATAATTTCAGGAAGCTGACTCAGCCCGTCGCGAAACTCATCACTCTTGAAAATGACGACAAACAATACACTCCTTCCGATCTCCTCCCGTTCTGCCGCGAAAATAAGATCCCAATGGTCTATGATGTCCATCATCACAGATGCAATCCGGACGACCTGACAATCGGAGAGGCGACGAATGAGACCTTGAAATTATGGAAAGATCTTGGCAGGGAGGCATATTTTCATATTTCATCGCCGAAACACGGATGGGGGTCGAAAAATCCCTCGCCGCATGCGGACTACATTGATCCTGAGGATTTTCCGGAATGCTGGCGCAATCTTAACGCAACAATTGACGTCGAAGCGAAGGCAAAGGAACTCGCCGTCCTCAAATTAATGATGGCCTTCGCACATTCTCCTTCAAAGAATCATGATTCACCACAAAGTGACAGAGTATCGGGGGGAGGAACGCAGATCAAATCACAGTTTAGCCACAAAACGGCACAAGATTCACAAAAAAATAAATTTTAAAAATCTTTTTTGTGCTTTATGTGCCTTTCTGTGGCAATCTTTTCATTTATTCAGATTCCACTTTTTACACATCATCAGCCATTCCTCACCGGAATAACGTTGGTCATGGCCGTCAACAAACAGTATGTTCCAGCAATCCTTGTGGTTTTCCGGCTTGTCCCAGGCGATTGGAGTTTTTGAGTCGTCTGATTGAGTCAGGCCTCCCTTGAAACCATATGAACAGTTGGCGTCAGTTATTTCGGCACCTTGAGGGATCGAACCATGTGTTGCAGGACAGGTGCAAAACTTGTTTTCTTTCAGATATCCCTCGGTACGGAGCACTTCCAATCCCTTTGAGCATCTCCCTGGGGAAAATGCTCCTTATGCTCCTTTGAATAATATCGCATCGCCAGACCTGTCTGGTTCAAGTTTTTGACACAGTTTTTCTAATTTTCGTCCATTGGAGCCACCACTTTTTCCCCGCCGTCAATGACTTCGACTGTATTTGAACATGCACTGCCTCCATCCATGGTAACGGCGACTTGAACTTGGTATTTGCCCGGATTTAAACCATAACCCACACAGTCTCCGGTGGTATTCCGGTATTGAAAAATATATTTGCCTTTATCTGGAGAAGTCTTATTTAAAGAGAAAGATGGAGGAGTCGCCATTGTTCCAGATGTCCGGCTTCTTTCAAATGTCCTACTTTCTCCTTTCTTGATAATTGCGAAATCCGAGTCTGCAGCAGGGATGGATTTATCCGATCCAGCAAAAAGGAATGGGATTTCTTTACCATTCGAATCTTTTATTATTATACTGCCAATTTTACTCCAGTCCGCTATTTTTAAATCTTTGCCGCTGTTGTTTGTCACCGTCACTTTGAAAGATATATCTTTGCCAACCGCCCACTTCAGAGGTTTCACTACCAGCGAAACATCAACTTGATCTTGCAAGGAAGTATTATTGGTTGCGGGCTTGGTTCCTACCAGATTTTCATCCGCGTGCAGATTTACTCCCGTAAAGAGCGCAGTTCCTGAAACAAGAACTGCCACGGCAGCATAGGCCCCCAACAATTTCATTTTTCCTATCATCGGCATTTTGATATCTCCAGTTGTTAATTATAAAACTTGTGGGCCTAAATCCCTTTCTTCCATATATGACGAAAAAGAATGGCATTTATTAGAGAGTTTTTCAAAATAAATCCAAATTTTCATGAACAGTGTGATTATACCGCATCACGGGGCGATCCAATATTTTTTAAGCATGGAACGAAAGACAAATGTTCCCCCCACAGATTACACAGATGGAATTTGCCGCCTCTTTTGAGGCTTTGGCATTCACAGATAAGCCGTAATATATTTCACCATCCGTGCCAATCCGTGTAATCCGTGGGCAAATATTTTGTTTCACAGTCAAAGTACCTTAGCTACTATTTTCTGCGGAACTGGCTTGGGGAGCAGTTTTCAATCTTCCTGAAAACGCGGTTGAAGTGTGTCAGGCTGTTGAATCCTGAACTATGACAGATCTCGGAAATGCTTTTGTTTGTATTTGAAAGAAGTCGCTTCGCCTCCGCAATACGCATGTTCTGAAGATAGTGAGAATAGTGAACTCCAACAGTCTTATTGAAAATGGAACAGAAATGAGATCCGGAAAGACCGGCATGGCTGGCTACTTCTCTCATCTGCAATTGTCCGCTGTGGAAATTTTTCGCGAGATATTCTCTTGCCACACGGATTTCATCCCGTTCGAATCTCGCTGACATGTCACGTATCTGCCGTGCAGTTTCACATAGTTGTCGAGCAAAAAGTGATTGCAGGCGCATCACACATTCTATCTCGGATCTTGGCAGGTATGGCGCCTTGAAATATGCTTTCTTAAGACGGACCTTCGGAATCTTCAGCCAGTCAAGAGGTTTCAGAAATTTGTCTGCTCTGGCGGTTGATGGAGGGTCCGGCAATATCTGCCCGCTTGAGATTGTCGCGACATGCCTCCCCTGGACAAAGATCGGTATGGCCATGTCGGTGAGACCCGCATGGCAGGTGTAGATCAGAGGACGTTTGAGGGACACTGCACGCTGATGGAATTTGCGGTCGCAGGCTCGGCAGCGGCTTTCTCCTTCCTGTTTTGACTGTATAAGAGTACAGAGCGGGCTGTCAGCCCTGAGTTTTGTAACGATATGGATTTTGGTTACTCCGGGTGCGTTTATGGCCATCGCCAACCCAGTCAACTTGTTAAGTATAACTGAAAACTCCGCGAACGCTGGAGAGTTCGCAAGTTCCTCGAAATCAATTGTATCATGTTCTGTCACTGTATAATACTTCCTTTAATGATTGTCATGAACTTAACCGGCTACGCCGGGACTAATCCCATATTTTTTCCCGCTAAACACGCCAAAAACGCGAAAAATACAATTTCCTATACGATTAAATTAGGCGGCATCCGCCGCAACTTTCGTATAGCCCCGAAAAGGTGAAACTCTTTGACATAAATGTAGCATGAATCGGAATAAATGTAAAATCAATCATAAAATAAGTGTAGAGTTCTTTCCACCTCCATATATATTAATGACATAAAAAAGAAGGAAGGTCATGAAAGTTACATCAAGAAAAACAAAGTCTTCAAATACGCTAAGAAACGAAAATTCTCTGGCTGCAACAAACAGTCCAGCAAAATGCCACGATTCGAAAGGATGGGCCAATGTCCTGTTTGTAGAAAAACCGGAGCCTACTGTGAGCTATAGGACTGGATGGGCCGTTTATGAGGAATCACTGATTAAAGGACAGTTTGTCGGTCGCGGATGGAACGGAGCCGGATTCGTGAACTTCTACGATGGTCGTATCAATCCGTCAGAGCATCCGGCTCCCCAAGCATTTTGTCTGGAAATTGACGGTCAACTGCTCGCATCGGATTGGGAATTAATTGGATTCGATGAGATAAAAGGAAGTAAGGAGCGTCCCGCAGACATTCATGCAATCATCACGCTTCGGCACAAAATCCGTCCCGTCACGGTAAAAATCCATACAAAACTTGACGGCACACCGATCATTACGCGATGGATTGAAGTGAGCAATACCGGCAAGAGCCCTGCTGCATTGTCGGCTGCATTCTCATGGAGCGGAGTAATCCAGAAGACGAATCGCTGGAAATCTCATATGGGAGAAACAAAACTGCCTCTTTATTCAATCGGCTATTTCGACGATACCCATTGGGGCAACGAAGGCGACTTCCACTGGTTTGACATACCGAATGCAGGTTATCGTGTTGAGGGACGATACAAGCGCGACCGGCACCGCCATCCGATGTTTGTCCTGCGCAACAACGCAACAGGCGAACATTTCATCGGCCAACTTGCATGGTCGGGAGGATATAGCTTTGAATTCGATCTTGATGCAGACGACAGGGGCAGCGACAGTGTCGCCCGCCTTTCCTTTCGTGCCGGCAGCGATGCCCCTGCCCCACAGCGGATAATCGCAAAAGGAGAGACCATCGCGACTCCTGAAATGCATCTCGGAATAACGTTCGGAGACCTCGACACTTCCTTGCAGGCAATGCACGCTCATCTAAGGCACAGCGTCTTTCTTTCTCAGCCACGCGGTCGTGGCGGATGGATCGAGTCGGGCATCGGACCGGAGATTGAAATGACTCCTGAACAGATAGTCCATGCAATCAACGTTGCCGCAGAAATAGGAGCGGAGATATTTTTCATCGATGCCGGCTGGTATGCGCCTGCAAATCAATGGTGTGCAAAAGTTGGAGACTGGAAAGTTGATGCCGGACGTTTTCCCAATGGACTCGCTTCCTATAGAGATCTTGTACACGCCAAAGGCATGCTGTGGGGATTGTGGATGGATGCCGAACGCATCGGATCTGAAAGTAAGATGTTCAAAGAGCATCCCGAATGGCTGGCCGAAGGCTATGACTGTCAGAAACAGGGAGGCGGCCAGATAGACCTCACGAACCCAGCCGCCGCCAAATGGATGGAGGAGCAGATATGCAGTGTAATAGAGCAGCACCAGTTGGATTTTTTCCGTCTTGACTACAATACAAATCCTGCTACCGGCATACGGACGCTACGTGATGGATTTGTCGAAAATGGATATTGGAGATATTACGAGACTTTATATGGCATTTATGACCGCCTCAGGGCTAGATTTCCAGATGTGATTTTCGAAAATTGTGCCAGTGGTGGCGGAAGGACAGACATTGGAATGCTGCGTCGCTTCAGCCATACGTGGGTTACCGACTGGCAGATTGCTCCACGCTCATTCTCCATCACCAATGGCATGACAATGGCACTTCCTCCGGAGTACGTGGATCGCCTCATCTTCGGACAGAGCGGCCATATAACGGCGGAATTCGATTTCCAGTCAAGACTCCTGTTGTTTGTCCGTCCTACGTTTGGAGCTACACACCCAGTGGGTTCGGAGGAAAATCCGATTCATATTGCAAGGATGAAGAAGTGGATCGAGCTATACAGAAACTTCGTCCGTCCCTTCATGGACACAGGCAGAATCTACCATCACACACCGGAAGTTTCCGGCTTTGATCCGCAAGGCTGGGGGGTGCTGGAACTTTCCTCTGATGACCGCACGCGTGGAATCTGTGGACTCTTCCAGTTATCGGCCCCGACACAGGCGGAATATGTTCTGCGCCTGCGCGGATTGGATGTCTCCAGAAAATATCGCGTCACTTTTGACAATTCAGGACAGTGCTGCGAAATAGACGGGTTCACATTGATGAAGAATGGAATCACAGTGCGCCTTGAAGGGGCATTGACTTCGGAGCTTTTGATAATGGAAGCCGTATAGAAACACTGTCCTATAGGCTATTATTAACATATTAAAAAAGAGTCAAGCAAAATGAAAAGTGGTCTTAAAAGAAAAAAGGTTACTGACATACTGCAGCCGATCACCCTCAAACAATCGGAACTGTCCGGTGAAATAGGACGCCGCATCAACGATCTCGTCTATCGGAACTACATGGAGCTCGATCTCGGTCGTACTTTCATCGAGCCTTTTCGGTCGCGCCCGTTCACCGAGGGCAACCATTACATCGGAGTAGGAAAAGTCATTGATGCCGGAAGCCTTTTCGCGGCCTACACGGGCAGCCTGCAAGTAAAAGAACAAACGTCACGCCTGATCGAGGATGTAATCGCAACACGCGATGCCGATGGATATGTTGGCACTTACAAACCCGAGCCGGAGGCGTTCCAAAACCACCGAAACTGGGTACTGCATGAACAAGAGTATCTCCTTCTTGGGCTGGCAAGGAACTGGCTCGTTACTGGAAATGAAAATTCGCTCCAGTATGCACGGGAACTCGGCGACTATGTGATCAAGACCTTTTCAAAGGACACGAAACCGGAAGAAGTGTGCACCGCTGGACTACCGGAAGCGTTCCTCGTCCTTTACGGCTGTACGGGCGAGGCTCGGTATCTAAAGTTCGCCGCCGAGATACGCCACGGCAACGGCAATAGCGAAATCAAATGCGCATCACTGCGGGACTGGAAACAGACGTTCGACACCCGACCAGCCCATGTTTATGTGATGCTGGCACGCTGTTACGCGCAGACTGAACTTTTCCGCTATGATGGCCAGCCGTCTCTGTTGGAGATGTCCACGTATATGCGTCACGAACTCCTGCGGCCTGGCGGTGGACTCAACGTGGTCGGTTCCGCATCCGACGGCGAATATTTCTCATATACCCAAAACGGTGCCGGCACCATTGGAGAGTCGTGCGTAACGGCCTATCTGCTCCGCTGGCTGGACAGCCTAATGCGCCTGGAGGGAGATCTCCGCTACGGCGATATCATGGAACGCAGTATCTACAATGCTCTTTTCGCGGCACAGGAGCCCGAGGGACGGAAGCTCCGGTATTTCACGCCGTTAACCGGCCCACGCGCATATTTCGAGCAGGACGGATTCTGCTGTCCCGGCAATTTTCGCCGTATCGTGGCAGAACTTCCACAAAAGGTTTATTATCGCTACACGGACCACGGGATTGCAGTCAATCTATACACGGCTTCGAAAACGACGTTGGAGTTGGAACCCGGCATATCCGTGACATTAATTCAGGAGACAGACTACCCAAACTCCGGTCATGTGGTCTTTTGCGTGATGCCGTCGAAAGAGTCGGCGTTCGCGTTACGGTTGCGCATTCCACGATGGTGCCGCAGTGCCACAATTACAATCAACAATGAATCCCCAATTTCCGTACCTGCTGGAAAAACTAACTATGAGCTCTGCCGAACATGGAAGAAAGGAGACACGATAAGCTTGGAACTTCCTATGACGTGGCGCTTAGTCAAAGGACACCAGCTGCAGGAAGGGAAAGTGGCTCTGATGCGCGGCCCCATAGTCTATTGCCTGGGCACCGTCCAAAATGAGGAGATCTTGAAAAAATATCCGAATTTCAACGGAGTCGTTGTTGACCCGGCATCGCTGGGTGAACCGGAGGCAGACCCGTTGTTTCGCCCCGACGGAAAGAAGGTCAAGGCCACAGCCAGAGTTGAAGCGGCTGGGGCTTGGAGCAAAGGCGCTCCGCACGAAACATTGACCTTTACCGAGTTCATCGATCCTACCGGCATTGTGACCTATTTCCACGTGCTGGAACTTGACAAATCCGTGGAAGATGAACTTGTAGAAGATTTTACGCCTATGAGCCAGTTGCAAAACTGCGGTTTTGACAAGCAAAACCCTCCATCATAACGCCCATTTCGGGCGTGGAGGGCGATGCTTGTCAGAGCCGTCCTAGAGTTTTGCAATTACCTCCTATAGCAATAAATTCGAAAAGGAACAAATTAACATGAAAAATAATCTCGAAGGGAAAAAAGTGCTGGTAACGGGCGCAGGCACCGGAATCGGCAGAGGGATTGCAATCGGGTTCGCAAATGCTGGAGCTTCAGTCGCCTTGCACTATTCAAGAAGCTCGACAGGCGCAGAAAATACCGTCAAGGAAATTCTGGAACGTGGCGGCAAGGCGGCGGCCTTCAGGGCTGATTTCGAAAAGGTAGAGCCGGTTAAAGAAATGGCACTTAAAGCCGTGGAGTTTCTTGGCGGACTGGATGTCCTGGTGAACAATGCCGGCATAACAATGAACAAGCCGTTTGGTGAAGTAACGGTCGAACAGTTCGACATTCTCTACCATGTGAACGTCCGCGCCACATTCTTTCTCACGCAGGCAGTCTTGCCGGAACTCGAAAAAAGCAAAGGGACAATAATCAACATCACTTCGATCCACGCCTTCGAAGGATATCAGGAACACTCCGTGTATGCCGGAACCCGCGGAGCCATAGTCGCGTTCAACCGCGAACTTGCAATCGAACTTGCGCCTCGCGGCATCCGTGTAAACGCCATTGCTCCGGGGTCTGTCGAGGTGGAAAACCAGCATAGGGTCATAGCCAATTTTGATCCTGTGGAATCGGGGAGGAATATTCCTGTCGGATTTATGGGACAACCTGCAGACATAGCCGGAGTGGCCGTGTTCCTTGCGTCGCCGGAAGCAAGATACATCGTCGGACAGACCTTGATCGTAGATGGCGGCACAACATCCTGGATGCCGTTCGGAGACGGCTTCCGCAAACCGATGGATGCCACTTTCGGTAAAGGATATGTGCCTGGAGTATAAATATTTATACTTGTAAATGGGATGTTGACAGTAGGCAAAAGTAGGTCTGGGTTCGATGAAACCAGACGCACCAAGTCTCATAGAAACTTGGTCTACTTCGAGAAAAACATTTGTTACAATTTTATGTGGTTTTCCGAGTTTCAATAATATTCTAAAAGGGAAATCTATGACAAAGAGTAAAGATACGATTCATCTTCCCGCTCATCTTCCACGCAAGCTGAGCATCTCCTGCTGGATATGGAGCTGGATCACTTCGGCGACGAAGGGCGAACCGTATTACGATCTCGAACGTTGCATGATCGAATTGAAGGAGCGCGGGTTCAATTCCATCCGCGTCGAGGCCGGACTTAACTGGGCGTTCACGTTGGAAGGAAAGCCTCGTGGACAGATCGAAGTAGCCGCCCCCATGTTGGGGGCATACACGGCGAGCATGGCCGTGGCTACAATTAAAGAAGGCGTAACATATCAATTTTATTTTGTGATTATTAGTAAAGAAATAGATTGGATTGCTCAGAATGGGAAATCATAAAATCGAAAGCGTTTTGAATTCTGTCGGCAGAAAAACGGAACAAATCATTTTTGCAGATGGAAGCCATTTGCTCGTGCTGCCAGACAGCGGCAGGGTACTTGGCCTATATGCCCCGGATTCCGGGGTGAATTTCTTCTGGACCAATCCAGCACTTGAAAACAAAAGAACTGCCGCTTCATTTTTCAAAGCCGAGGGATGGCGTAATCCAGGCGGCGACCGAACCTGGCTCGCGCCTGAAGCAGAAATATTTGTCGGAGATATGACCAATCCGATGGACTCTTATCAGGTTCCAAAAGAGTTGGACCCGGGATCATGGCATATTGAATCACCCTCCCCTTCCCTTCGTCTCGTCAATGAAACCACGATCAAGATGATCCGCTCCAAGAAAAAAGTGCAGGTAAAAATTGCCAAGGAATTTAGACCTGCGCCAAATCCACTTCGGAGTTTGAACATTAAACAGCTCCAGTATTCTGGATATGAACAGGTTACGACTCTAGACCTGGATGTGGTTCCAGAAGCATCCTGCCCGATTCGGCTCGGATTGTGGAACTTGATTCAATTACCAAAACCGGGCAGAATGCTGATCCCAACATATTCAATGACTAAACCCATAGTGTTTTTTGGAATAGTTGATCCGGACGAGCTAAAGATAACAAGGAATATGGTAAGCTGGTCGATGAATCATGGAAATGAGAATTCAAAGATAGCCATCAAGGCTGAGGCGCTTACAGGCAGAGCCGGATATTTATACCGTTCACCTGATCCGCATGCGGACTGGAATCTGGTGGTCCGACAATTCACTGTCAACCCGTCCGGCGAATATGTGGACGCATTATGGAACAATCCATCCGATAACGGATATGCGTTTCAGGCTTGCAGTGTAAATACAGCCACAGCATCTTTCAATGAACTTGAATATCATGTTCCAGCCGTGGAGACATCCAGGGGTAGGAACCATTACATGGATCGGTCTCAGGCGTGGGCTTTCAGGGGGAAATTTGAAAGCATAGCAGAGGCTTCAATGATTCTTCTCGGCGCAAAAATTTAAATAGCTTAAGGACATGGCCTTACTTGAAGCCACCCAGAGGGTGGCAATATTGGAGGGTCGAGTTCTACTCGACCGGTCGAATAGAATTCGACCCTCCATCAGGTAAAACTCTTCAGGCAAACCCTGAAGAACTCTAATCCCGCCCGGAGGACGGAGATTTCTGAATTCAATTAAATATTTTAAACTAATAAATATAGGAGAAATTTCATGCAAGGATTGACTGGACAATTGAAGAAGCGGGTCAAAAACAGGGACGTTCTGATCTTCGGAGCCATAATGGACTCGCGGTCGGGAGCCGTCGTGGAGATGTATCATGATACAGGATATGATGCCATCATGATCGATCGAGAACACACATTGCTCAACAGCGAAACCATTCTAGAACATGTTCGTCTGGCACGCGCACTAGGAATTCCGTGCATGGTACGTGCCGCCGACGACAGCTACCATGAGATAAACCGTGTCCTGGATCAGGCGCCGGACGGAATATTCATGCCGAGAATCCATGACAGACAGCAGGCGGAAAACTTTGTCCGCAATGTTAAATATCCACCGCATGGAGTGAGAGGCCTAGGCGCAAGCACCTGCCCTGCAGGCAAATACATGGGATGGGCCAAGACGAAAGACATGGTGGACTTCTTCGATAAAAACTTAGTCGTGGGCATACAGATCGAGACCGCAGGCGCGCTCGCAGACCTCGACGGCGTCCTGTCGGTCCCAGGAATAGACGTGGCGGTCGTCGGAAACGACGACCTTTCGCTGGGGATGGGAATTGTAGGCGAACTGGAGAATCCGAAATATCTTGATGCCGTCTTGAAAGTGATTAAAACATGCGAGAAACATGGAGTTCTTCCTGGAATCGCATGCGCAGATCCCGCCAGGCTTCGTTTCTGGAAAGACCATGGAATGCGCCTCTTCTGGGCGGCGGCGGACATCTGCCTCATGTGGGATGCGGCACGCCGCCAGATTTCTTCAATCAATGATGCATTGGCCGCAGTGAAAGCTCCACCTGCTGCTCCAGTTTCTACAGCAACGGTTTAAACGTTTTGTAACGGTAAATAGTTCCATGAAGAAAAACACAGAGGATGAAGAGGACGAACTCTCTGAGTTCCCTGTGTTTTATCTTTAATAAAATAAATTTCAAGGAAACAGATCATGAGTGATGAAAACCGATTCACAGTGCTAAGGCTCAACTCGCTGACCATACCGCCAAGCGATGAGGAACGCCGCATTCTGTCCGCAATCAATGCGCAAATAATTGAGATCGAAGGTGTTGATGATGAAGAGATTTCTTCAGCCGCAAAAAATGCCGACGCCATAATGATTGTCTCCTCGTATCTTCGGACTCAGGCGATCCGACAGCTTAAAAAATGCAGAGTAATTTGCAGGATGGGAACAGGAGTTGACAAGATTGATGTAGAAGAAGCCACTCGGAAGGGAATAATAGTCACCAACATTCCCGACGCATTCACCGAAGAGGTAGCGGACCACACAATGGCCCTGCTGCTTGCGGCGGCGAGGCAAATCAAGCTGCTCGAGGGTGAAATTCGTAAAGGCCGGAGAACTTTAAACATTCCAAACATGCACAGGCTGAGCACGCAGACGGTGGGAATCATCGGCTTCGGCCTGATCGGACGCGCAGTTGCCAAACGTTGCAAAGCATTCGGGCTAAGAGTGTTAGCCAACGATCCCGGCCTGACACCGGAAATCGCCGCCCGCGAAGACGTGATCATGGCTGACCTTGACACGGTCCTTTCCGAGTCCGACTATCTGTGTCCGCTATGTCCGCTGCTGCCACAGACGCGCCACATGCTCGCCATGCCACAGTTCAAAAAGATGAAGAGGACGGCGGTACTAGTGAACACCGGCCGGGGCGAACTTACGGACGAGGACCATCTTGCAAAGGCGCTGATGGAGGGAGTGATCCGCTTCGCCGCGATTGATGTGTTTGGAATCGTGAATGTCTTTGCTCCAGAAGGATTTCCCACAAGCCACGAGCTGTTCAAACTGGATAATGTGCTTATGACGCCGCATATGGCCGCTGCATCAGAAGAGGCGTTAAGCAGCTGCAAAATCCGCAGTGCGCAGGCGGTCGCCGACGTACTGGATGGACAATGGCCGCGCCATCCCGTCAATCCGCAAGTCAAGCCGTGGTTTCCAATAAGACATCAGCAATGAACAGGAGACTTTAATGCCATCGAAGGAAAAGACATGTGCGGAAAATTTCAGCCGTCTGATTGATGTGCCTTTAGAAAACATTGCGATAGCTTTTCTAGGCCAAGCAGGATTTTGCATTAAAACTCATACAGGAAGCATGATGGCGATAGATCCTTACTTGACAGATTGCGTAGAGCGGATTGCCGGATTCAAACGGATGATTCCTTCAGTCGTCACGCCGGAGTTTCTTGACGCTGACATCTTTCTTGCAACGCATTCGCATCCAGATCATCTTGACAAAGACGCACTGCCGTTTTTTGCAAAACGGCCAGCCGCATTTTTTATAGGATCTGCCGATTGCGAGGCATCTTATAAATCCGCAGGCATATACGGCAACCGTTTCAAAATCCTGCGCGTAGGAGATGAAATTAAGATTGGCGATTTCCATGTTCGTGCGACTTACGCAGATCATGGGAATCTTGCTCCTGACGCAATAGGCTATCTAATCTCGGCAGGGGGGATTACCATATATAATGTCGGCGACAGCGCTTATGTTCCGGAAAAAATCCTCAAGTCGCTGGGCAATGCAAAAGTTGATGTGATGATTGCCCCGATCAATGGAGCCTATGGCAACCTGGACGCATCCGAGGCATGCATACTGGCCGCATCCATAAAACCGAAAATATTAATTGCCAGCCACTTCTGGATGTTTGTCGAGCATGGTGGTGATCCCGCCAAGTTCCTCGAGGAATCAAAAAAACTCTCCGGAACCAAAGCCGTGGTCATGGCACCGGAAGAAGTGATGATCATTGAACCTGAAGACTCTTTTTAAACATGGTATTCCAACATACTCAGCCCGAAGGGGGCGAAAATGGAGGGTTTTGCTCATCAAAACTGGATCAAGTCGCGACAAGCGCGACACTCCATCGGGGAAGTATTTAGGGAAACCCTGAACATCCCACGCCCATAAGACGTGGATATCTAAAGTCTAAATTGAAATAAAACAAATATTAAAGGCCGGCTTACCGCCGGAAGGAGATTAAGAACATGAGCAATTCATTGTCAAAATATTTCAGAGGAACAATTAGCAATTTAAAAACTTGTGAATGTTCATCGACGCAGTTGAGGCGGGACGAGCTTGACCTCACCGCGACGGCAAAGCTTTCGTTGAACTATCTGCGTGGTAATCCTGAGTCATCACGGAACTATGAGTCTAAATTTTCCCTCGGACCTCTTGGTATTCCTGCTCATGTGCCACTACTACCGCCGAATAAGTATGCTTACGATCCAATTTCTCTTTGCGACACTGACTGCCGTATGCTGTGGCAGTATCCGCACATGCGTGAAATGGCAGGCGAATCTGGAACATGCAAAGTCGAAGACGGAATTATGAGCCGGATTCTTTCATACCACAAAAACGACAGCCTTTTATGGATGAATCCGGGGGCCTGGGTTGGACCGATGAGTTCTCCGCCTGGCGACAAACTCGTCTTATCTTGGGCGGTGCCGCAGTTCCGCCAGACATTCAAGGCCACAAGCGTTCCGGATCACGACCAGACAGTGACAACTGACTGGATCGGGAACAAGGTCATAGATGTCGAGCCGCACGGAAAATACCTTCCGATGTTCGGAAGTAAAGCGTAACAGAGTTCTATTCAGTTTTGTCATTCCGGAATGGCACCGAGAGTTTCCATGGAATTAAGGTTGAGCAGTCTTATTCCTTCGGACATTCTTTTTGCGAGGCCTGTGAGGACATTGCCCGGACCAAGCTCTATTACGGTGTCAGCACCAGTATTGAGAAGCTCCTTGAAAGATTCCTCCCATCTGACGCTTCCCGCGACCTGGGAAACCAGGTTTCTGCGAATCTCGCACACATCGTCGGTGTAGCTTCCGGTAAAATTCTGGAAGACGGGAAACTGTGGTTTTTCCATTTGAACTCCGTCGAGAACTGGAGCGAGCAGGTCGCCAGCCTCCTTCATAAGCGAGGAATGATATGCCCCGGCGACCTTGAGAGGGATGACTTTTCTGAAGCCTTTTCCCTTGAAAGTCTCCACGGCCTTCGCGACTTTTTCGACAGTGCCGCTTATCACGATCTGTCCTGGGCAGTTGTAGTTCGCGACATCAGTTCCGCAGGCGGCACAGACATCCCTCACCACATCGGGTTCGACACCGATCACACTTGCCATCGCACCTTTTGTCCTTGTGCAGACATCGTCCATGAGTTCGCCTCTTTTCGCCACAACTTTGACTCCATCCTCGAAACTGAAGACTCCCGCATTTTGCAGAGCTGCGTATTCACCAAGGCTTAGTCCGCCAGTGGCAAGCGGCAGTATGTCGGGTCTTTTTTCCCTTAGTGCGGCGGCGCACGCACAGCTCATCGTATAGATCGCGGGCTGACAATATCTGCTCTCAGTAAGTTTCTCGACCGGCCCCGAGAAACACAATTCGCTGACCGACCAGCCGAGGACTTTGTCGGCGGCTTCGAATATCGCCCTGGCAGAAGAAACGCCTTCGAACAAATCCTTCCCCATTCCCACCTGCTGGGCACCCTGCCCTGAAAAAACAAATACAGTTTTCATTTCGATTTCCTTTTATTCATGCTATAACTATTTGATAATTGGGAATGGCAATATAGTTATTTTTTACAAAAGTTCAATGATCAGGAACAGCTCTATTTCGAAACTATTGGCAACTTGAATTTGGCGACACGAATGACATCGTTTAGAATCCCACACAGGTGGCAACACGTTGTTCTATCTTGCTCTTAAATTGGTTGGTTCTGGTCTCTGATAAATTTCTTCAGCAGTTTCTTTGCACGATAACGTACGAGGATAAGACAAGAATACTTTATGATTATCCCAGCAGCAATCATAGAAAGTGCAACCGTCTTGGGATGCGAAAATTGACTAAATAAGAACCATCCGATTCCAAGAGGAATACACCATCCTCCTATCATGGCAAGAAGAGATAAAAAACCCCAGACTGACATGCCTTTTCTAATTATTGTTTCAAAATGAATGTCTTTATCAGGATCATTACTCATGATCATATTTTCCAGAACTCTTCAATATACTGTCCGCCTAATTAGAGCCTGCTCGAAAAGGTCGAGCTAGGCTAAAAAAAATAAAAAATAATTTGAAATATTACTTGAAATATCATCGCAACATGTTATAATGCAATATATTACAAAACATTAACAA
>CAIQLG010000410.1 GCA_903872565.1 uncultured Lentisphaerota bacterium
GTGCCAATCTCGTTCTTGAGCTTTTCGACTCGCTTGAGTCGAAGAATCACGCGCTAAGTCTGAAAAAAATTGAAAAACTCAGGGCTCTTGATTCCTCGAATATCTTTCTTGCCAGCCTTGAAATATCCGAAAGAAACAACAAGTTAATCCGTGAAATCCAGCAGATGTTTGACTCTGGAAATCTCAAAGATGCCATATCGGAGGCTGAAAAATACCTTGCAAAATATGGGATGGACGACAGAATCGGCGCAGCCAAGGGCGATCTTGAGACCGTTGCAAAAATCAAGTCTGTGATTGAGGCGTTTGAGGATTCCAACTCGGATTCCGTCAAAATCGCACGCAACGCCGGGGAACTGAAGGAATATTCCAGGAAATATCCGCCTGCGACAATATTTGCGAGTCTCGCAGATGATCAGCTCGCCAGGGCGAGGGAGCTTCGCGAATGGGAGAACCGCAGAACACTTGAAGACATGGAATCGGATTACATGGTTCTGAGCAGGGAAAATCCTCGCCTGGCAGCGGTTGTGTTCGCCTCACTTGCCAGACAGAAAAGAGACAGAAGTTCAAAGACAGACTATGAGCAGGAGATTATAATTAAGGACGGAAAATAATTTCTAATTCCACGAAAGGAGGGCCTATCTCAGAAAAATATTTTTCATTTAATCGCAGATTTTAAATTAAAAAAATGAAAGGAAAAAGATCATGAAAAAAACGGCATTGACAATTGCGCTGCTCCTAGCCATAACGGTGACAGCATCATTTGTGTTGAGAGCGCAGGAAACTCCGATGGCAAAAGACGAAGGCAAACTAAAAGTTGAAGTCAAGGATTCAGATGCAAAAGACGATGTGAAAAAGGCAGATGCCAAGGCAGATGCGGTACCGGCCAAACCAAAGAAACTCGAGGATCCCCTGGGATTTCTTCCAGACGTAGTTGCGAAAATTGGCGATGCAGCAATCACAAAGGCTGATGTGTTGGAAGAAGCGAAACCTATGCTGCAAGTCCACAAGACCGATACCTCTGGAAGAAGCGATGACCCGAAATTGTGGCGCCAGATGGCTGACAAGATGATCAATAAACTTGTCGAGACAAAGATTCTTTGCAACATGGCCAAGAATGCAAATGTGACAGCCACGGATCAGGACGTGGATGCGGAAATTGAAAATCTGAAGAAGGAATTGAAGGAAAACGTCCCCCCTATTGAATTCTCCGAGTGGCTCAAGATGCAGAATCTCACCGAACAAGGGATAAAGGACAACATGAAGAAGAACGGACACGTCGCCATAAAGAAATGGTACGAGACCGTAATTGTTCCGTCGGTGACAAAGGAGGAGATTGAAAAGTATTACAGGGACAACCAGGAAAAGGCCAAGACCGATGGGCTCTGGAATGCCTCCCACATCCTGATAAAAACTGAAGCTCCAGACGAAGAAGCGATGGCTAAAATGAGCGAAGCGGATGCCAAAGCCGCAGAGGCCAAATCCGACGAGGCCGCAAAGAAGAAGGCCGAGGAAATTCTGGCTAAGCTCAAGGCGGGTGGCGACTTTGCAACACTTGCAAAAGAAAACAGTGATTGCCCTTCCGGTAAAAACGGCGGAGACCTGGGATTTTTTCAGAAAGGCAAAATGGTCAAGGAATTTGAGGATGCAGCAATTGCGCTCAAGCCCGGAGAAACCAGCGGCCTTGTAAAATCAAGCTTCGGCTATCACATCATCAGGCTGAATAAAAAAGTTGATCCCGGATTCATCCCTCTCGACATGGT
This sequence comes from uncultured Lentisphaerota bacterium, assembly GCA_903872565.1. Taxonomy (GTDB): domain Bacteria; phylum Verrucomicrobiota; class Lentisphaeria; order Victivallales; family GWF2-50-93; genus CAIQLG01. The sequence continues at coordinate 1,761 of CAIQLG010000410.1, forward strand.
CGAAAAAGAAATCAGTGCGATGCTCGCACAGGAGAAGGTGATGAAAGCCATGGAAGACTACAAGCAGAAACAGAAGGTCGAGATCTTTTTCAAAGACGACAGTGCAAGTCAAATGATGCCTCCTGGAATGGGGGGGACACCTCAGCCGAAGCCCCAGCCGAAGCCGAAGCCTGAACCGCAGCCTGAAAAATAATTGAAAAGCGATGATTTGCTACAGCTCCTGCGTTCGCGCAGGAGCTGTAGACATTACAGGGTTGACCTTCCGATCGAAGACGACAAGATAAAATTTTGTCTTGAAGCCGCCAGATCCGCCCCTTCCGCCTGCAACAGTCAACCATGGCGTTTCGTAATCGTCCGTGAGGAATTCACCCGCAGAGAAATATGCGCAAAAGGTTTTCTCCCTGGAATCTCGATGCCTTGGGCAGTTGATGCACCTGTAGTTGTCGCACTATGTGCAGATCTCAGCCTCATAACCCACAAGATCGCCCCCGTAATATCCAATATCCCATATTATATGATTGACATAGGCATAGCGGGCGAACATTTCGTACTCGCGGCCGAATCGCTCGGCCTCGGCACCTGCTGGATCGGCTGGATAAATGAAAAAACAATAAGAAAAATCCTCTCGATCCCGTCCCGGGTACGCGTATTGTCAATCATAACATTAGGTTATCCAGCCAAGACAAAGGACCAAGCTTCGGAAAGACTCCCTGCAGAAAAAATCTCGTTCAACGAGAAATGGAACGGGGGAAATAAATGAGTTACCAACTTTGCCGGAACTAATACCATGTTTTTCCCGCTAAAAACGCCAAATGAACGAAAATACAATTCCCTATTCTCTCAATCTATCTTGTTATTTTGACACAATAATTATTCCATTTCTCGCGTTATAACTGTCAGAGAGTGTAAAAATAACTGAAATGAAAGGATGAAGATTATGAAGATGCAAAGACTCGTAATGATCCTGACAGCCGCCATTTTCGTGGCGGGAATCTCAAGCTTCGCTGAAGATAACGGCAACAATGGTACAAAGAAGGTACGGAAGCACAGAGAACAAATCCAGAAAAACCAAGAGGCAAGAAAGAAAAATGAGGATGCTGCCGAGAACAAAGGAGAAAACCGGGTTGACAAGAGACAGAGCAACCAGGAAAAAAGAATCCAGCAAGGAATCAAGAAAGGCTACCTGACAGACTCCGAAGTGGCGACACTCACCACCCAGCAGCAGAAAATCGCCGATCTCGAAACGTCTTTCAAGGCCGATGGAAAACTCACCAAAGACGAACGCAAACAACTTCAGCAGGAACTGAACACGGCAAGCGCAAACATATGGGCAGAAAAACACGACACGGAAGGCAACCAGATGCCGACATACAGGTTCGGGAAGAATGTTTTCGCAAAAGACTCCATCACAAGCCAGCTTTCAGGAGATATGACAGGCGCAGACGCCAAAAAAATAGCCGGCGACTTCAGACAAATGATGTCCATCAAGAAAAAGCTCTCCACTGGTGATCTCAGCGACGAGGAACGCACAAAATTGCAGTCACAATATGATGATTTCCTGAACACTTATTTCGAAACGCGTTGAAAAATGATTTTTAAGAAAAATGCATGGCCGTTCTTTTGCAGAAATTCTATTCCTTGCAATTTTCTATCAAATCAAGCAGATTTTTAAGTTTGCCCCGAAGATCTCCAAGCTTCGGACGAATGCTCTCTTCAAAGTTGCATCCCGAACGGAAGACTCGAAGTCCTTGCCTGGGAGTTGAGAAAGAATATAGCCAATCTCGTCGAGAATGTGTCGGATATATTCACGCTGCGACAAAGACACGCTGTACCTCATTCTGTTGAGTTTCAAGTCAGGAAATCTGAAATTGAATAATACGCAAAGGAAGATATATTCCCGGCTTGCTTGCAATCTTTAAACCCGATCCGACATTTTTTATGGAAAACAAAATTTTGATATGGATATTCGCTGGTGAGGCTTCCGGTGATTTCTACGGTGCGAAACTCGCGAAGGAGCTTTTCGCACTAAAGGGGGATTCCGTCAAAATTGCCGGAATGGGCTCGCACGAGATGCGGAAGGCCGGAGTCGAAATAATGGTTGACTCGTCCGAACTGGGCATTGTCGGCCTGTTTGAGATTTTAAAGCACATCGTCACATTCGTCAAAATATTTCTTCGACTAAGGAGTCGCGCATTCAGCGAAAGGCCCGATGTCATTGTCCTGATTGACTACCCGGGCTTCAATCTGCGCTTTGCGCATGAAATGTACAGCCACAGGCTTCCGGTTGTCTGGTATATCAGCCCGCAGGTATGGGTCTGGGGAAAGCGCAGGATTCCGACACTTGCAAAACTGTGCAGGAAAATGCTTGTGATTTTCCCCTTCGAGAAAGAGGTCTATGCAAAGACCAGGCTCGATGTCGAATTCGTAGGGCACCCACTTATTGACATAATGAATGAAAACAAGCCAATCGTAATTAGGGATCCGGACAGGTTTCTCCTGCTTCCCGGTAGCCGCAAGGACGAAATAAGGCGGCTTCTCCCTGTAATGCTTGAGACCGTTCTGCTTATGAAAAAAACAAAACCCGGTTTGAAATATACGATTTCGACGCCCCGCGAGTCAATCAAGGCGATGGTCGAAGAGATTGTCGAGGACTTCCGCAGTCGAAATGGCGACGGGCTTCCCGAACTGGAGATTGCCTGTGGCGATACACGCAGATGGCTTTACGAGGCCGCCACGGGGCTTGCTGCATCCGGAACCGTCACGGTGGAATGCGCGATAGCGGGACTGCCGGTTGTCGTGATCTACCGGGTCAATCCTATGACCTTCTACCTTGGCAAGATGGTTATAAGAAAACTTTTCAGGGGTTTCATGACGATGGTCAACATAATCGCCTGCAAGGAGGTTTACAAGGAATATCTACAGCATCTCAATCCGTCGGAACTTAAGGATGAGATCATCAAAATACTTCCTGCTGGATCAAGGCGGCAGGAAATAGAAAAAGACATGCTTTCGGTCGTTGAAATGCTTTCAGCCGGTGGCGGTGGAGCCAGCCGCAAGGCGGCAGATGCCGTGCTGAGCACAATCAAAAAATAAAAAAGCTAAGGAGATTTTAATGAAACTTAATCTATTCTCTGGACCGTCGAAGTTTTTTACAATTGTTGTCGCAGCCATCTGTCTCTGCGGATGTTCCTCCAACTCGGAAGACATGAAATCATTCAGAGAACGGGTGGCGCAGGAGGACGAGCTCACCTCCAAGATGATGCAGGACAATCTTGATGACGAGCTGAATCCGGTCGAGCGGCAGGCTGTTGATGCCGTATTCGAGAAAAACACTAAGGAGAAGGAAAGGACCGACCAAGAGATTTTCAAGGATACTCCAAAGGAATAAACTCAAGGTGGCCGTTGGTCTCAAGCAAATCCGAAATCCGAATATCGAAATCCTAAACAATAATGAATATTTAAATTCAAATATTGAAACAAAGATTGAAACTTTGCTTTTTTTGTTTTGAATTTTAAGCTTTGGAAATTCGAATTTGTTTCGGTTTTCGTGCTTCGAATTTCGAATTTTTCTACTCTTTTTTCTTGTCTTTAGGCTGGACAACGGCTATGTGGAGTTCCCTGAGTTGTTTCGGATCCACTTCCGAGGGGGCGTTCATCATCAGATCCTGCGCCTGCTGGTTGAACGGGAACGCTATCACCTCGCGGATGTTGGGCTCGTCCGAGATCAGCATTACTATTCTGTCTATTCCAGGAGCGATCCCGCCGTGGGGCGGAGCACCGAGCTTGAACGCGTTGATCATTCCGCCAAATCTCGTGTCAACCGCTTCTCTCCCGTAGCCGGCCATCTCGAAGGCCTTGTACATCACATCAGGGCGGTGGTTTCTGATCGCGCCGCTTGAAAGTTCGATTCCGTTGCAGACGATGTCATACTGGAACGCCTTGATGTCAAGGGGGTTCATCGTGTTAAGCGCCTCGATGCCACCCTGCGGCATCGAAAACGGGTTGTGGCTGAAAATTATATTTCCTGTTTCTTCGTCGAGCTCATACATCGGGAAATCAACTATCCAGCAGAACTTGAAGCATCCCTGCTCTATGAGATTAAGTCTTTTCGCAAGTTCAGTCCTCACCTGGCCACCGATCTCGCAGGCTTTCTTCTCCTTGTCGGCAATGAAGAAGATCGCGTCACCGTCGGAAATGTTTCCGGCCTCCTCTACTTTCCTAAGTTCTTCCTGACTCATGAATTTCACGATCGGGCTTTTCTTTTCGCCTCCGGAATATACAATGTAGGCCAGCCCCTTCGATCCGATTGACTGGGCGTATACCACCATGTCGTCATAGAATTTTCTTGGCTGTCCAGAAATATTTTTCACTGTTATAGCTCTCACGCATCCGCCGCCCTTGACGACATTCGCGAACGCGTTGAACCCGCTTTCCCTGAATATTTCGCTGACATCCACCATTTTGAGCGGATTTCGCAGATCCGGCTTGTCCGTACCATAAGTCTTCATCGCATCCGCGAAGGAAATTCTCACAAACGGCAGAGCATCAACCTTTTTGGAAGTGAAATCTGTGAAAATCCCGTGGAGGAGCTTCTCCACTACCGCGAACACATCGTCCTGTGTGACGAAACTCATCTCCATGTCAAGCTGGTAGAATTCTCCTGGCGACCTGTCCGCCCTGGCATCCTCGTCCCTGAAACAGGGCGCCACCTGGAAGTAGCGGTCGAATCCTGCCACCATAAGAAGCTGTTTGAACTGCTGGGGTGCCTGCGGGAGCGCATAGAACTTCCCGGGATGTATTCTGCTCGGCACAAGATAGTCGCGCGCCCCCTCGGGCGAACTGCTCGTAAGTATCGGCGTCTGATACTCCAGGAATCCCATCTCGACCATACGGCGACGGATTTCCGAAATGACTCTTGATCTGATGACAATGTTCTTGTGCATCTTGTCCCGCCTCAAATCGAGAAACCTGTACTTAAGCCTGAGATTTTCAGGTGGCGAATCATCCTGCGATATCTGAAATGGAATGACTTCGGTCTCTCCAAGTATCACCATTTCTTCCGCGACCATTTCTATCTCGCCGGTCGGCAGCTTGGAATTCACCGTCTCCGGTGAACGCGCCACCACACTCCCAGTGAAGCATATAACCGTCTCATTGCGCCAACCGCCAATCTCCCTGTAGAAATCCTTCTGCGGGTTTATTACTATCTGAGTCATTCCGTAGTGGTCTCTTAGATCGATGAATATAATTCCGCCATGGTCGCGGACGCTGTGAACCCAGCCGGAGATTCGAGCAACCTGGCCAACATCGCCCTTCCTGAGCTGCCCGCAAGTATGTGTCCTGTATATGTGCATAATCTTTCAATCTTTCATTTTTCGTTGATTTTTAAAAGGAAAAAGAGCGGTAATCTAGCATAGGAAATGCAATTTACCTCGAATATATAGTAAAATCATACGCTTTTTTGCCTTTGGGGCTGTTCATAAATAAATTTTACAATTTGGCGGGAGCGCCAGGCCGCCGAACACAAGGAATGAGGAATGAGCATATTAAAATATGTAGATGACGAATGACGCCGTGTTCGGCGGCCTGCCGCCTCGCCCCGGAGGGCTGGCGCTTTTCCGGCATTGTTTCACCGTCAAAACAGTCCGGGAATTTTCAATTAATGTTAATTTTATGTTTTTTTTCAATTCAAAGGCTGATTTGACGCAAATCTGATTTATAGTTACGATTCGAATTTTAAATGATTGTTTAATTTCCAAAATAATATGGAGTGGAAAAATGATTGAAGCTTATAAGCTGGAATTCTATGTTCCTGAATCTCACGTCGACAAAGTAAAAATGGCCGTGTTCAAGGCCGGAGCCGGGAAAGTTGGAAACTATGACTGTTGCTGCTGGGAGACCAAAGGCAAAGGCCAGTTTCGCCCCTGCGAGGGCAGTCAGCCCTTCGTAGGCACAAAGGATAAAATAGAAAAGGTCGAGGAAATAAAGGTTGAACTCATCGTCCCGGAAGAAAATATGGATGCCACGGTTGAGGCGCTTATGAACTCGCATCCCTATGAAACCCCGTCTTATCAGTATTGGAAGGTCAACGCCCCAGACGCCTCCGAATACGAAAATGAGGAAGAGGAGGAGGAGCTTGAAGAGGACGTTGTTGAAGAGGGTGTTGACAAAGCTCCTGACGCCTGATGCCGGGCAATTTAGTCCCTTGCGGGAAATTATGACAAACGAATTTGTCGGGAATAAATATTCAATTTCCCATACTATAAGTTTATCCCGTAGGGATTACAGCTATTAGCCGGGTGGTTAGTCCGCAGTGGCGGACGACGATACTGGTTTTTATTCATGATCCCGGTGGTGTCAGTCTCGTTTCTCGACTTCAACCACCGGCTGATCGCTGTCAACCCGCCGGGTTGATAAGAAACATTATTGGAAATTAAGTGTTTCCCCACGACAGAAACAAAATACAATTTCCCATACTATTAAATTAAGTGATGTCATGTTCATAAATCTTCTTTCAAGAGATCCGAATCTCTATTTCAGCTTGGTGATCATTATCACTTTCTCGATCTGCTTTCACGAATACTGCCACGCCAGGGCGGCACTCTGGCAGGGCGATCACACTGCGGCAATGCAGGGGCATCTCACGCTCAATCCACTGAAACAGATGGGAGTGATGTCCATAATCATGCTCCTGGTGGTCGGGATATCCTGGGGCGCAGTGCCGGTCAACCCTGGAAATATGAGAAAAAGATACAGTGATGCACTGGTCGCTTTTGCAGGGCCGGCTGCGAATATCGCGCTTTTCCTTACATTCGCCTTTCTGACGGCAATTTCCGTGAAGTTCGGGAAAAATCCGACAATAACGGATTCCGCAACGAATTTTCTCTTCTCCGGAGCAGTTTTAAATGTCGTCCTTTTCCTATTCAACATGCTTCCTGTGCCTCCGCTGGATGGGTTCAATGTTTTTACATACCTTTTCCCTGCAATGAACAGGATTAACCAGGAAATAAGGAATGGAATGTTGTTCCTTCTATTCATGATAGCCTTTGTTTCATTCAAATACTTTTATGCGCTGGGAGAGTTCCTGACAAATCTTGTCATTATTGCATTCTTTCGTATCCTCAACTTGTTCTGAACAGGAGACTTGTGCATGGCTGAAGACAAAATATGGTCCGTCTCGGAGGTGAACTCGGTCGTCCGCCAGGTCATTGACGGTGCGTTTATGCCATTCTGGCTTGAGGGCGAAGTCAGCACTTTGCGCCCAAACGCAAAATCAGGGCACGTATATTTCATCCTGAAAGACTCGAAGGCGGAAATCCGCGCAACATATTTCGCTGGCCTGAACCAGATCAGTTCGCTCAATGTCGAAAATGGATCGCGAGTCGAGGTGTTCGGAAAACTTTCCGTATATGAACCACGTGGCGAGTATCAGTTCAACGTGAAGGCGATGCGCCCGAAGGGGCTTGGCGATCTCTTCATCCGCCTCGAAGAACTCAAGAAGAAACTTTCCGCAGAAGGCCTCTTCGATGAATCAATAAAAAAATCCATACCTCCATTCCCCCGCAGGATAGGAGTAATAACCTCTCCCGACGGTGCCGCGATCCGGGACTTCCTCCAGATCATCAACAGGAGGTTCCCCAACATCAACATCAAGATCTACCCGTCACCCGTCCAGGGAAAAGGTGCCGAACTCACTCTCGCAAAAGGCGTGGAATTCTTCAACAGGTCTAAATGCGCCGATGTGATAATCCTGATGAGAGGTGGCGGAAGCATGGAGGACTTGTGGCCGTTCAACGAGGAAGTCCTCGCAAGGGCAATCTCGAAAAGCCAGATCCCCGTGATAAGCGCAGTCGGACACGAAATTGACTATACGATCTGCGACATGGTTGCGGACCTCAGAGTCCCAACACCGTCGGCCGCCGCCGAACTCGTCGTCGCAAGTCAAGATGAGTTCCAGAACTTCATCGCCGACTCGAAAAGAAGACTCGCATCCGCAATGGAGCTGTTGATCCAGAAATACAGGACAAGATTTCACCGCGCCGCTGAAAGCTACGTCTTCAAGGAACCTATGCACCTTGTGCGAAATTCGCAGCAGAAACTCGACGAGATCGCAAAACGGATGGAAAATACTCTCAATTTCTCACTGGAAAGACTTCAGATGAAACTTGCTCACTCCGACGGCAGGCTCAAGGCGCTCGACCCCACAGCCGTCCTGCGAAGAGGATATTCAGTCCTAATAGAGAAAAAGACGAAGAGAGTCATCACAAGACCAGATGTCACCGAGGACACAATCCTGACCGCCCTGCTGGCCGAAGGCTCGATTGATTTAAAGCGCATCATTGAGTAAATACTGCTGTTGTGCCGCCACCTGCGGGGGCTGAATAAAAATCCACGCCCAAAGGACGTGGTCTTGCTTTGAGCCACCCATCCTCCGTCGTTCGCAAAACGAACTATGGAGGACACTTAGGGCGGCGGTAATGGAGGGTCGAGTTTCATGCCACGCCGTAGTTGCCTTACGAAGGCGGGTACTCGACCACTGGCAGAATTTTATTCTGCCGCATTATTCCGGCGGAATCTAATTCCGCCACGGTCGAATAGAATTCGACCCTCCATCGAAAATAACCCTTCAGGCAAACACTGAAGGACTCTGACCCCGCCCATCCGCCTCCGTTCCTACGGCGGTACCTGTCTTCGTCTAGTCAGACTACGACAAGGCACGCAGGGAGGACGGGGTTTTCTGGTTTTCAATAAAAAACGAAGAGCACATCCGAAATATTTTGTTTTTTAGGTCACAGTGGCTATCTTAAATTTAAATCAAGGCGGCTGTTGGCCGCAATTCGCCAAGGCGAACTGAAATGTGTCAATACGTCATAGTATTAAAGTGTCCGCCCCGCCGTATGGCTTGGGGGAATGGGAGTTATTTGGTAATGCGTCAGTTTTTATTGGGTTTTTACTGTAGCCGCCCCCATGTTGGGGGCGAACACGGCCAACATGGCAGTGGCTACAACTATATTAACAACAAAGACTTACGCATTATTTTCTTTGATACTTTGACATAGTTTTTTAAAAGAGAAATAACAATGCCGCTAATTTTTAAAATATACATCTCGACCTTCATCCTTCTCACGGTCTCAAACCTGGGGTACTGGATCTACATCAGGGGAAAACTTTGGGTGATATTGTACGACTTCACTGCGGGAATGACCCTTGTCCTTTTCATGATTGCCTATTTCAAGCCTGTTGTAGAAAAAGAAATCACCATCTTCCATGTCCTTTTCCTTTTGTTTATCATAGGATTCGAATTCTACATGACGACATTCGGCGATCCCGAAAAGCTTGGAATAAAATTGCCGGAAGGGTTCTCCGACCATGACATGGAAAAAGCCGGAATCATCTCACTGCTTTTTTCCGCGCCAGCATATATCATCGGGGGAATGCTGTCATACAGAATCTTGGTCGCACAGATTTGACTCACCTCTTTGAAAAATTTTTAAAATATACAAATTAAAATGGAGCTCTTATGAAATCTTTAATTCTTATCTCAATCATTCTCTGTGCAAACCTGAATATGATCTCCTTGGCTCAGGATTCCGGATCTGCTCTTCCTCCGATTGCCAAGGTGGAAACTGTTACCGAAAAACATCTGGGGAAAACCTGCAAGGACCCCTACCGCTGGATGGAAAATCCTGATGATCCGGCATTATACGGCTGGCTCCAGGCGGAAGAACTATATACAGACACTCAGACAGCAGGGGCTCTTCGGAATCAGCTCTCCAAAGAGTTCACAGACATCTTCACCGGAAAGTATGCCTCAAAAACCAAGACCGATTCGTCTGTCTTCCAGAATCTCTCTGAAGAACAAATCTTCAACAGGCATCGGTTTGATCATAAAAAAGATGTCAGTATACTTAAGGAAAAAACTTCCACATCGCCTTCAGGTCGTTATGAGATTGTCCTTGAGCCGAAGAACACGGACATCAACACTCTGCAGATAAAGGATACCACCATTGACGCCTATCTGAAAGATGTTCTCACAGTCAAATGGCCAAGCATAATATGGGCCGGAGATGAAAAGTCGTTCTACTACCTGTCCGGACGTGACGGTCGTATGAGGGGAGCCACATTTGTCATCCGGAAGCATTCTCTTGGCTCCTCGCAACTCAGCGATGTGGCCTTGATTGAATCACAAGATCCCGAAGAAGAGTTAGCGATGTTCGAAGCCAATGGCAGTGTATGGCTCTTCCGGAACAGTCCGACTGCAAATAGCATTTCTAAGTTGGACTTGGCGACTGGACAGGAGGAAGTTGTACTGAAGACCAGCAATGGGCTTGGTTTCCTCGATTTTATCGACGGAAAATTCTGGTTTGCCAGTTTTGCCGAACAGGATATGGGTGAGATAGTGTCATTTGATATCGAGTCTAAGACTTTTTCGAAAGTCGTCGGAACCCGCGATGTTCCTGTTGACCGGGCGACCATCATCGGCAATGAGATTTACATCACTTATGTCCGGAATGGATCTCATGAGCTTTTGAGATTCAATATCGCCGCAGGCACTTCCGAGGTGATCGAATTGCCGGAACAGGGAAGCGTGACTGTCCAGGGCCTTGTCTCAGGCGAAGTCCAATTCACTCTTGAGACATGTACCGCTTATCCATCGTTATACGCATTTAATCCTGAAACAGGCAAATTGCGGCTTGTGCAGGCGGGAGTGAAGCCGGATATAGAACTTGACGCGACACTTGTTGAATATACTCCATGCAAGGGATGGAAATCCGTGATGTGGGTGGTCAAACGCAAGGATGTCAGTTTTAGCTCCGAAACACCAGTATGCATGTATGGGTATGGCGGATTCCGGGTCAATATCCTTCCCGCTTATAATCCGCTTTATCTCCCCTGGCTAAGACGTGGAGGAGCTGTCGCATTCGTGATTCTGCCGGGCGGGCTCGAATATGGAGAGGCCTGGCATCGGCTTGGCACCAAGCTGAACAAGCGCAATGTGTTCGACGCTTTTGCCAGCAGCACACAAACTCTTATCGACAAGGGATGGACAAATCCGAACAAAACAATTATGGAAGGGGCCAGCAACGGTGGACTTCTTGTCGCCGCCACCGCACGTTATTATCCTAAATTGTTCCGCGCCGCCATTCCGGAAGTCGGGGTCCAGGATATGACTCGATTCTCTCTCTTCACGTGTGGCTCAGGCTGGATTAGCGATTATGGAAACCGCGACGATGCGACTGAATTCAAGAACCTTGCCTCTATTTCCCCCTACAACAATATCCGGCGCGGAATGCGATATCCGGCGACAATTGTCGTCACAAGCAACCAGGATGACCGCGTTGTCCCGGCGCACAGCTATAAATTCGCCGCACGCTTGCAGGCCGCGATACCGCCAAAAACACGCATACTTCTCCATGTCGCCCACGGCACTGGACACAATTTCAGCAGAGCCGCGAGCACCGAGGAAAATGTGAGGACAATGTCGATAATATGGGCGTTCGCAATGCAGGAACTTTCCATCAATTAATCCCCTGCCCCTGCGAAATCCGCAAAATAAAGCGGGACGTAATCACTGCAGTGCGGGATGCCATATGCGCAGTCCGTCAATATTGGAAAAATGCCTGTCATATGTGACAATAACTGCTCCCCTCTCGATGGATTGGGCGGCAATCCATATGTCGTTGACTGGAACAGGACAGCCTTTCCGTCGCAAGGCATCCTTGATCATTCCAAGGCATTCGCCAGTTTCACGGGTGACTTCCAGTGTCTCAACAGTGGGTCTGGCAAGAAATCTGTCAAGGATTTCAATGTTTTCCCTATAACGTGTTCCACCACGAAAACCGACCTCGAGTTCACCTATCACGATGACAGATGCAAAAACATGCTCTGCCCTCGATATCGTTTTCAAAACCTCTTCGTCACCCCGGAAAAGGGCTGAAAAGGCGTTTGTGTCAAGAAGAACTGATTTCATTGCCAGTCCTTCTCATCGACACGTTCAAGGTCGGATATGGCCTGATTGAAATCACGCAGATCCTTCTCCGACCATATGCCGGAAAATTCCTGGAATTCCGCACGGTGATCTTCGGGACGGGCAGAGACAGAAACACCGACGGACCCGGAAAGCAATTCCTTGAGGGTTTTATTAATGCTCTTTTTTTCCATACGTGCTTTCACACGGATTCGCTTTTCAGTCACAGGATCAAGTGCATGTACAGTTAGTGTGCTCATCTGTCAAAATCCTATTTGATGCATTTATAAATCAGTATGAGTCAACATTACATCACATTGAATATTGTTCAAGTTCAATTCATTAGTTCTTCTGTGAATCATGCTGGACAACGGGCGAATATGAGTTATAGTAAAGTGGGTATAGGCAATGTAAATATTTGGGATGAGACTTTTAATGTGAGGGGGGGGTATATGAGCATTAGGGTGTTCTGTTTCATATTTGTTTTGTTTTGCCTTCCAAGTTTTCTTTCTCAAGCAGGGCGTGACATAGGAATCCCTGCAACATCATTGGTTGAATCCGTCCTCCAACTCGCGCCAAACCTTAAAGTCAAAATGGTCATCTTTTCATTGGGAAAATCAGGATTTACAACTGTTTCTAAAAAATATATCTTCTCAGTCCTTCCAGCAAAGGAGCAAATAGAAGCCTACAACAAATTGAATGACAGTTTGAAAATGATTTATGACAAGGAGAACAATATTCTATTTTGCTGGGACAAGAAGCTCGGGAATGAACCTGACAGCTATCTCAAAAACAAGCATGTGCCCGAGAATATCTATAATCCAAACAAAATATATAGAACAGTTGATGGCCATGTCCTCAATAAACCTCCTGGAGATACCGGAACATATGTTATCCCGGAGTTCAAGCGTAAAATCGGGATAGGCGTTGGCCGAAGAGTTATAATAGCCGCAAAAGATGCGAGCTTGCTTGATGTAATAAAAGATACTTTTAAAAAATATCCGAAGTTTAACATATGCGAAATAAGCGGGTTAGAGAAAACCGCGGTTAATATGTCAGACGACGAAATGCCGAGGTTGTTCGGCAGTTTTTTGATTCTTGCACCACTTGCTATCGAGGAAAATAATCTGACCTTGGATAAAATCCTAAAATTCCATGATGACAATAAAAATGTATTATTCAGTGATAGCACCTCTCTTTCACATGATCAAAATTATTTGGACAAATATTGTGTCACCTTTTACTTTGACAAACTCACAAAAGTTCTTGACGAAGGCAATTTCTGGGAAAAATATGCCTCCGATTTAGATATTGGGTTTGATATGGCGAAAACCATATTTTCACAAAAAACTCCGGAATCTGCGGAATATTATTTAAAAATCCTCCCTTGTTTCGAAAAAACACCGGACTTGGGAAAATATTCGGAGTTCTTCCCTTCGATGGATGAATATAATGGAAAATTCAGAGATAAAATAAAGGAAATGATATCAAGGGATGATGCGTTGAATTTTGTATATAATATGCGGCATTGGGATCCGGATAAAGCTGTGTGGATAGGTGATGACAGGCCGGACGGCGATGACTGCTGGAAGGATTTTACTGTTCCAGAAAAAGAGCTGGTTAAAAAGGAAACAATAAAAATCAACGAGATCAGAGAAAAACATGCGGACGATTTTGCAAGAAAAATGATGATTGATTCTAAAGAAGAGATTGATCGCGGGGAGGCAACCTTGGAATATTATAAGTACAAAACTCCTCTAATTATTTCAGGTCTTCCACTAAAAAGCATAAAAGATACTGATTCCAATTCCATGTCAAATTGATATTATAATAAGCGACATAATACGCTCATAAATGGCATTTTACATACAATCAATTTGCATTTTAATTGGAATGATTATTCCACGCCTGAAAAAGCACTTATGTCTATTCTCTCGGCAAAAACTTGTAATTGGATGTTGGAATCAATTACTGAAAAAACTCAATCTCAAGAAGAGAATTTCAAGGAAACAGCTTATATGTCTTGGTATGCCTGGAATGTTCTTTCTTTAAAACGGTCATTCATATATTTCATTAAAGTCGCATATGAAAAAAAGGAATATTGTTTTTTTGCTTTAACTCCCACTGCTCCTCCAGATATAGTTTGCAAGCTATTTCCATTATCGCCGGATAAAGGAAAAAAAGGATTTTCAGTCTATCCATTTGTAAAGACGGATTCTGGATGGAAACGCAAAAACACAATGAACAGCAAATTCAATGATATAATCAAGTATGTCGAAAAATCCTTGGAGACATTTTGAATAAAAGCAGTTTATAGTTATCCGATCCAGCCGCCGCCGATCACGATGTCGTTTTCATAGAGGACGACCGCCTGGCCAAGTGTCACAGCCCTCTGTGGAATTTCAAAAATAACTTCCGCCTCTGTTGGATTTGAACGGGATGGAATTATTTCCGCATCAACCGCCTTCTGACGGTATCTGATCTGAACTTTCGCCTTGAAGTTTTCCTTGGCTGAATATTCCTCCATCAGCCAGTTGATCCCTGAAGCCTGGAGCGATTTCCTGAAAAGCTTCTCCTCGTCGAAAACCAGGACGACATCGCCAGTTTGTGCATTGATCTCCTTCACGAAAACCGGTCGCCCAAAGCCCTTCCCGAATCCCCTCCTCTGCCCTATCGTGAAATTGTGAATCCCGCTATGAGTCCCGAGGATTTCACCATCTTCGCCGATGAAATTGCCGGACCGGGAAACAGAATTAAACATGGTCCGCAAAGTTTCTGCGAAATTCGCACCGGAAAATGCGACACACGCATCCTGGCTTTCAGCCTTCTCGGAATTGGAAAGTCCAAGCCTACGAGCCTCCTCGCGCACCTGCTTTTTTGTCATCAGACCGACCGGCATATATACTTTTTCAAGCTGTTCCTTACTAACCTGCGATAGGAAATATGACTGATCCTTGTTCGGATCGTTGCCTCTCCGGAGCAGAACGGAACCGTCGTCCTTATGTTCAATTATGGCGTGATGTCCCGAGGCGACTCCGCTGGCCCCCATTTTGACCGCATAATCCAGGAGAAATCCGAATTTCACAAATCTGTTGCAGACGACGCAGGGGTTCGGAGTTCTTCCGATCGAATATTCGTTCCAGGATTTCTCAAGAACCTTACCCTTGAAGATTTCAGCAGCGTCGAGCAGATAATGCGGGATTCCGAGTTTTTCGCAGACCTTCGCGGCATCTCTTCCGTCATCCGTTCCGCAACATGGGGATTCGCCCTTTCCGGAATCCGAGCATGAGAGAAATTTCAGAGTGACACCGATGACCTCGGTACCCTTTTCGAGCATCAGGGCGGCGGCGACGCTTGAATCAACGCCCCCGCTCATCGCCGCGACAATCTTAAATCTATCGTTCACAGTTTTCCGTTCCCCGTTGACCGTTTTTTTTCAAGCAAAGAAATAAGAGCCTGAAGCATTTGAGAAATAGACTTTGACCGCAGAATGAACTCTTTCGATATTTCGCGTGGAATGAGTTCGATCTCAGAAGCTATATAGATTTGAGTACGTAGTTCGGCTACAGATCCCATGGCAATCCTCAAAAACCGGATAAAATCCAAATGGCTATGCCTCTCGCTTCCCTCGGCAATATTACTAGCCACAGAAACTGAAGACCTGCACATTTGATCTTTCAATGCATATTCTTTGGAATTTGACAAGGCTTTATAAATATCGACACTAAGTCTGCAGGCTTTCTTCCAAACCTCCAAATCCTCAAACGACAAACTTTTCATTTCATCCCCTTAATTATTGTTTTGGATTTTTAATTCCTTCACGGGTAACGGTCAACGGGAAACGGTGAACCAGCCGGATTCTACCGGCTGAGAGAAAGCATTTTCTCGATTGGTTTTCTTGCGAGTTTCGCAATTTCATCCGGCACTTTAATTATGTGCTGCTTCTTTTCAAGAGAAAGGAGCACATCGTCGAGTCTGGTCATCTTCATGTTAGGGCACACCGCCTGCTCGGAAACTGGGATGAACTGTTTGTCAGGGTTCTCTTTTTCAAGACGGTAAATCAGGCCTGTCTCCGTGGCGACAATGACGCGTCTGGCATCCGTGTTCTTTGCAAACTTCATCATTCCGCCAGTGCTCAGCACTTCATCTGCAAGAGCAATCACATCTCCTGTGGATTCCGGATGGACAATTACTTTCGCGTCGGGAAATTCCCGCTTCCTCTTAAGTATCTGTTCCTTCGTTATTCTCATGTGGGTCGGGCAATATCCCGGCCATAGGACCATCTTTCTTCCAGTTTTTTTCGCGGTGTAGGCACCAAGATTCTTGTCGGGAACAAAAATAATCTCCTTGTCGACCGGAAGAGAAGATACAATTTTTACAGCGTTCGCAGATGTGACACATACATCGCTTATGGCCTTTACCTCCGCAGTGCTATTGACGTAAGTGACAACAAGCGCGCCGGGATGTTTTTTCTTAAGTTCTCCGAGGGTCTTCGCATCCGCCATGTCGGCCATCGGGCATCCGGCGGCAAGAACAGGAAGCAGAACAGTTTTTCCAGGTGCGAGAATGGAGGCGGTTTCCGCCATGAAGGTGACACCGCAGAATACGATGATATCGCACTTCGACTCGGCGGCCTTGAAGCTAAGCTCCAGCGAGTCACCGGTGAAGTCTGCGATGTCCTGAACTTCCCCGAGCTGGTAATTATGCGCCAGGATAACCGCATTGAGCTTTTTTTTAAGCCCGCATATTTTTTCTGCCAAATTATTATTGTCCATGTCAAATTCACCTTTACTATTTGTTAATATCCTAATACGTCAGCCTTTATTGGGAATTATACTGTAGCCGCCTCCATGTTGGAGGCGAACACGGCCAACATGGCCGTGGCTACAAATGTAACAACAAAAACTTGTACGCATGACTTAATATCGGCTTTTTCCATGAATTTTCCATCTTGGAATAATTAATAGGCCAAATACATGCACCACTTTAGTTGGAACATTTCCTGCTTGATAAATTTATCCCAGAGAGATTATAGCGATTAGCCAGGGGTAAGCTCGTCCTCAACCACCGTCTAATGGCGATGAAAGGCAAGGCTGAGACAACACTCTTCAATATTATGCTAAACTTTTCCATAAATCCTCCATAAACTTAACCGGCTGCGCCGGGACTTATGTAGCCGCCTCCATGTTGGAGGCGACACGGCCAACATGGCCGTGGCTACAAGTTTCAAGCCATACGGCGTTCCTTCTGAAAATACAATTTCCTATACGATTGAAGTAGCACATGCCTCTGGCTTGTGAACTTTAAAAAAATACAATTCCTGTGCGATCAAATTAAGATATAGTATTATCATAAAATAAACGTAATGAAAATTGAATTTACTTAAATGCAAAGCTATAATTCTGAGAATATTCTTACGAGAAAGGGAGAGAGAGAATAAATAGATGGATGCATTGTTTACAAGAATTTCTTCAATTATTATCTTTATGCTTCCATTCCTTTGCCTGCAAGCGACTACACTCAAAGCAGATGATGAGAAGGGAAAGGCTAATGAGCTTCCGAAGGTAGCGCTTATTCTTGGATTCAATCCCTCACCTGAAGCAGCCATAATTCAAAACATCTTAGGAACAATCCTTGAAAAAAAAGGATTTGCCCAGGTTGAGAGAAACCAGATAGACAAGCTATTTCCCGAAGTCGAACTCAATTTTTCTGCGGAGAATGTGAAAGATCCAAGTTCTCAGAAATGGCTGGGAGCAGGAATACTGATTCTTATCGGGGACAATGCAAAAGGCAAGTCGCTCTCAGTCATCGCGATGGAAACGGAAACAGGAAATGAACTTGCGAAAATCGCAGTTCCGGCTGACGCTAAATCACCCGCACTCGACAACAAGCTGAAAGATTTTGCCGACAGCATAAGAAAAAAGCTCCAAGATAAATCCCGGGATTTGCCCACGGCCACGGTTCTTTATGTCACCGACAACAGTACTTCGCTCAGGCTGAGAGATTTCCAGTCAGAAATAGAAAAACAGGTTGTCAAATTGCTGGAAGAAAAAGGCTACCTCATTCTTCGGCGGCAAAAGGCGTTCACGTTGTCAGAGGAAACCTCGCTGAGTTTCGCCGGTTTTATGAATCCTAACTTTACAGTTCTTCCCAAGCCATGCGATATTGGTGTCGCGATAAGCTACGAGGAAAAGCCTTCTGAAAAATTGGATTTTGAACACACTCCGGTATCGGTGTCGGTCGATCTTTTGATCGGTGCGGAATCCAAAAACCTCAATCTCATTCTCACTCCACCGGAATTGTCGAAGATCAATGAAAAGATTGCTGACCAGATTCCAGCCGCGAGTGAATTCAAGGATAAATTCCTCGCAGACCCCGAAGCCATGGCGGAAAAAAGGCGCACCGAGGCGAAGAAAATGCTCGACACGTTGCTGAAAAAATCTTCTGAACCGCTTGATGCACGGAGCGTTGAACTCTGCCGCAGGATTATTTATCTTGACCCGCAAGCCAGGGACGCATATTATCTGCTTGCAAGATCTATCGGCATCGGATATGGTGGGTATGGTCATATTGATGACAGCGCTATCGAGGGAATTTCAGCCATGCGCAAATTTCTCGATTTTCCTGACGGTAATTTAGTGTGGCGGCATAGGGCATACCAACGTCTCATAGAGGCATATTCTAGTTTAATCTTGTACATAACTGGTAAGGATGATACAGCATTGCAGTTTTTCAACAATGAACTTGTCAGGATTGAAATTGAAAGGGTCAATTGGATGGCAAAGTCGGCTCAGAGCAAGCATGGTGATAGTTTTACGTCAATTATGATATACAGGGTTCGGCCTACAGCGCTTCCCCCTGAAAAAGATCTGGCCTTGTATGACTGGGCGGCAAACGCTCTTGATGGGAACAATACAATCGACAATTATGACAGGGCAGTATATCATCTGAGTGCGGCAAACAAACTTGATGAGGCCAAAAAATATGACAAGGCGGCACAGCACCTGTATAAAAGTATGATGCTTGGAGGCCTTACCTCAGGGATTCTTTGCAGCGACCTTGGGAATCTTACCACAGAGGGAAACGCCATACGCCTTTCAAAATACTTGGACAAAGATCAGGCGGAAGCATTAATAAATAAGGTCAGAGGATTACGTCCTCCCCCTCAGAACAAGAGCATCGAGAGCCTGAAAGTGATGTATGGAGATTTCATGTCCACCTTGGGATCTAATCGCGATTCTCTTCACACTGTAGGAATTTTCTTTCTTTATGATTATCGAAATCCTGAGCCGATAAATGATGCCAAGCTTGAAGCCGTGGCTATGCCGCCTGGAGTGAAATCATTAGGCAGGATATTCCTTCTCTCGGATTCGCTTTGGACGGTTGCAAACTCAGACAAAGTGGAACCATCTCTTTATTTTTACGGTCCAGCAAAAAAGCCTGAATGGAAAAAAATTTCTCTTCCGGCCGCCTGCCATAAATCTATTATAGATGTCAAACACGTTTGCCAAGCAGGCGATAATGTCTTCTGGGACGGCGACTACATTCCAAAGGATACTTCAAAACCGATGGACCGGGAAAACACGCCTCCTGCGCAAAGCCTTATGGTTTACAATCTTAAAACAGGGAAGGCAGACTCTTACAGCCTCGAGGACGGCCTTCCTTCTGACTATATTAAAGGCCTTTCCCCTGACAAAAGCGATCCGGGCGCCACTTGGGTCGTGACAGTAATATCCTCGGGCGGTCCAGAATGTTTCTTTTCCAAATTCAAGGATGGGCGTTTTTACATGAACGAAAAAAGCTTGAAAAGAACTTACGGTTCTGGTGTTGATCCTTTAAGTGTGACATTTGTCAATAATCTTATTTTTACCACTGAATATGGTGAAGACGGTCTCTGGAGGGGAAAAGATGGCAATTTTGCGAAGATAATTGATGAGAAATGGAGATGCAAATTGCCAGTTCCAGATTTTTTCACCTCCTATTCTGATTCTCCGAAACCTTCTCAGAAACATATAGCTGTATCTGACGATAGGATTTTCGCCGCTACAGGCGGTGGTTTTTACGAACTTGATCTGCAAGGAAATATTATTAAAAAGTGGTATCCTGACTGCTTTGTCTTCTGGGAAAATCTCTGCGGAATAATCAAGGGAAACTGTTCTCTGCCAGGCCAGCCAAATTCGCTCGTTCAGGATGACATCAATCCTAATCTCATCTGGCTTGTGAAACTACAACCTGAGAACACGAAGAATTCGCCTCAATATATTACTGCATATGATTCTAAAACTGGCAAATGGTCCAAGCCGATTCGGATTGAAGGAAAAGATTATCAAGGGCAACCCCTTGGTGACTACTGGTATTTTGCCGCGGACAATACATTCTGCCGTATACCGAAATCCGAATGGAACTGCGATTTGTCTTTCAATTCGAAGGCCGAGCCAGAATTCATTGTCGCGGATACTCTCCACGGACGAGCATCCAAGGCGCTTTTAAAGAAAGATTTTGCGGAAACTGAAAAATTATTGAAGGAGGCAGTCGAAAAAAATATTGCGCCTAATATAACCAATTCTATGCTCCAGAAACTTCCGGAGTTAAGAAAAAAAGATCAATGATGCGATTCAAATTAACCACAGAGATTTATTTCATCAGGTATTTGCGTATTCATACTAATTTGCAATCAATGAAATAGCAATAACGTGTGTGGATTTGTTGTAGCCACGGCCATGTTGGCCGTGTTCGCCCCCAACATGGGGGCGGCTACAGTAGTTTTCACGGCACTTTATCGTCTTGTAATTTTATTGCAACTCGGCATCATTTGCCATTAGTAAAATATCTTCGTGTCTCAGTTTCTTTGTGGTTAAATTGCAATTTCTATGGGGTGAATTTACTCAATAAGCTTTCGAATTTCCACAAATTGTACTTGAAGGTCGGTCAGATCTTTTTTAACAGCAGCGAGTTCCAGCTCGAGTTTGTCAATGCGTTCATTTTCGGCCTGCACGATTATCCTGGACTTTTCAGGAGCCGGACCAGCGGCGGGAAGTTCATCAAACTTTGGTTCGCCGGAAAGCAGATGCGAGTAGCGAGGCTCTTTCCGTCCCGGCTGACGCGGCAGAAGTACGACAAGTGGCTCAGGTTGCCGCGATTTGAGAGCTTCCAGCACTTCTTCCACTGCGGCTATGCTCTCGAACGGAATCATTCGCGCCGCGCGGTTGCGAAGTTCGCCGGCGGTCTGCGGACCACGAACCAGCAGTTCGCAGAGCAATGCAAGCGCTGGAGTTTTCAATTCGAGTGTGCGATCCGCCTGATGGCCATATCGCATCATCCGGCCACCAGCCGGATTGGTCATCAAAGCCAATGTCTTATCCCGGAGACTGTCCAATGAGCGCACGACCGCCTGTTCATTGAGTTCCATGACCGGGTCACGGTTGGATTTCTGGTTGCAGGCGAGCGTAAGGGAATTCAAGGTGAGAGGATAGACATCCGGGGTCGTGATCTGTTTCTCGATCAGACATCCCAAGACCCGAGCTTCAACAACATTCAATTCATATGGCATCGGCATAACTCCTTCGGTAAATGTTCATGATCTTTTGTTTTATAATTTCCGAAATCTGGTATCTGCGCCGACTGTCCTCTTTGTCTTCTATTTGCCGTCCTAATCGTCTTCTATGTCCTCTCTTAAAAAAGGTGCACGAAGACAAAGAGGACATGACAACCAATAGAGGACATTGAGGACTGTGCGCTAAAATTAAATTCCTCTTTTGTTTTCATATGGTTGCCTACGTCGGTGAATTATTTCACTTCGATCTCTCGCTCAAAGATAAGATCTGTATAGCCAGCAAAACCAGAACCAAGCGTTCCAATGGCTGGTGCGAATGCCTGCACGAACCGCCAACCGTCTTGCGCATTGGCAGTAATTTCCTGCCGGTAGTCATTGTTCGGCCTTCCTTCCCAAACACTACCGCCGAGTTTTACTGAAACAAACTTGTACTCGTATTTCTTTGCCATCTCGTTACTCCTTTTCTGTACACCAAACTTTTAAAATTTGCCGCTGCGATTTTAGCGGTCGGCAAAATTTTCCTTGTTATACGACGATTTTGTTTCGGATTATCATTTGTCTTTATCTTTCAAGGTATTCCATTTCTCCAATATCTTTTGTTCGCCTTTAAAATATTCTACATTAGATTTCTTTTCAAATATCTCAAAAGATGGAGCAATTAATATTTTATCTGAATCTGGATATTCACATATATCGTGTCCAATAAATGTTCGAATGTCCATATATACACATGGTTCAGTTCCGTTGTTATAAAATTGATGTGCTCCTAATTCTCCCATTTCGCAAAACACCACATCTCCAGTTTCGACTTTTTCTAGCCCATCGAATGTACGCAAAGTCATTGAACCAGATACGACCATAAATAATTCTTCTGCAAATCGGTGGAAATGAAATGGTGCTGAAAATTGGCCAGGATTCAATTGGCGCAAATCAAAATTTAGGTTTTTTGGTTTTATGCCTTTATTAATTCTTGATTGGTCCGTAAACAACCGAAAATTGTCGACTTTATTCGCTTCTACTTTGAACTCTCGATCTATAGCTTTTAATTTTATTGCCATAGAAACATCTCCTTTCGGAATTAATTGATTTATTATTGTCGTATAACTGATTATCTGGAATTCCTCTTCTGCCGGAAAATACACCGGAAAAGCCGACAAATCAAAAGGGAAATCCATCTGGAATCAGCCAGTTCTACTAAATTTTGCTTGGGAATGGCGGCTTTAGGCGGTCAATCTATACGTTTTTTTAGGATTTGTCTCTTTTCAAATTCTTAACGCGATCTTAACATCCTTTGGGCTTTTCTTAACATATATTTTTTTGCAATGCAAATCATGATGCATTATTTATAAAATGAAGGAGTTCTTATGGATACGACATTAATTATTTCACTGGTCATCTCGGCACTTATGCTGGGATATCTGTTTTTCGTAATGATTTATCCGGAGATGTTCTAAGTATGAACTTGAACGATGTAATTCAGATTGCCCTGTTCATTGGCGTGTTCGGCACGTTCGCCTTTTTCCTTGGCAACTATATGGCAAATGTCTTTTCCGGACGGAAACATCTTCTGTCGTTTCTACGACCGCTGGAAAACTTCACATATAAAATATTGAAGATCGAGCATGAGCATCAGATGGGATGGAAGGAATATGCTTTTTCAGTAGGGATTTTCAGTGTATTCTCAATAATATTCCTTTTTGCGATTCTTGTGACTCAGAAGTGGTTGCCGCTGAATCCGCAGAAAATGATGAACCTCCCGTGGGATCTGGCGCTCAACACCTCGGTCAGCTTCGTGACCAATACAAACTGGCAGGCGTACAGTGGAGAAGTCTCGCTGAGCTATTTTTCGCAGATGATGGGACTGACTGTCCAGAATTTCACAAGCACGGCAGTTGGAATGGCGTGCGCGCTAGTACTAATCCGAGGCATCATCCGGAAGCGTGATCCTTCCGGAACAGCAGATTCCGGACTGGGAAATTTCTGGGTGGACATGACGAGAAGCATATACTATATCCTCCTCCCTCTTTCCTTCATATTGGCTCTCTTGCTTGTAAGCCAGGGAGTTATCCAGAATTTAAATCCATATGTCACGTGTACGACCATTGAAGGGGGAAGGCAGATCATTCCGATGGGGCCTGTCGCAAGCCAGGTCGCCATCAAGCAGCTCGGAACCAACGGCGGTGGTTTTTTTGGTGCGAACTCCGCACATCCTTTTGAAAATCCAGGGCAACTTTCAAATTTTCTTGAGCTGCTCGGGATAATCGTCATCTCTGCGGCATTTCCTTTCATGTATGGCAATCTGAGCGGAAAACGCAGACAGGGATATGTGATTTTCGGCACGATGCTTGCGCTGCTTGTGACGGGAATCGTCTTAGCCATGGTCGCAGAATATTCGCAAGGGACAATGGAGGGCAAGGAGATGCGTTTCGGAAAGGCTGGATCCGTGCTGTGGGGAGTCGTGACTACGGCGACCTCATGCGGCGCCGTGAACGCGATGCATGACTCATTCGCTCCACTCACGGGAATGATTGCCATGATAAACATCATGCTTGGGGAAGTCATTTTCGGAGGAGTCGGCTCAGGATTTTACGGCATGATACTCTTCGTCGTGATAACTGTGTTCATTGCCGGCCTCATGGTCGGCCGCAGCCCGGAATACATGGGCAAAAAGATCGAGGCGCTTGACGTCAAACTGTCAATGATCGGCATCATGGTACCCTCACTGGTGATCCTCATTTTTTCCGCCGCCGCGGTTCTTCTGCCTTCGGCGCTGGCGTCGCGGGCAAATTCCGGCCCCCATGGACTGTCCGAGATCCTGTATGCTTTTTCCTCCGGTGCGGGAAACAACGGTAGCGCATTTGCCGGATTAAATGCAAATACTGTTTTCTACAATGTCTGCATATCCATTGCTATGCTGATCGGGAGGTTCAGCGTGATTTTTCCGGTGCTTGCACTTGCGTCGAACCTTGCCGGGAAAAAGACAATACCTGCAAGCGAGGGGACATTTCCGACTGACACAGCGCTCTTCGCCATTCTTCTCTCAGGCGTCATCATTATTGTCGGCGGTCTGACACATTTTCCAGCGCTCGCCCTGGGGCCGATCCTTGAACATTTTCTTATGCTGTCGGGCAGACTCATCTGAGGTTGAACCATGAAAAAGAAAACTAAGCTGTTGACAAGAAAGATGCTGATACCGGCGACAGTCAACGCGTTATTGAAACTGAATCCGGTTTCACAAGTCAGGAATCCGGTCATGTTCATGGTTTATGTAGGTTCGATACTCTGCTCCTTCATTGCAATACATAATGTGGCCACAGGAATTCCGGTAAATTCCGCGACGATACAGATCATCGTATGGCTATGGTTCACTGTGATTTTTGCGAATTTCGCGGAAAGCATAGCCGAGGCACAGGGCAAGGCAAGGGCTGACTCCCTGAAGAGAATGAGGAAGGATATGATCGCGCACCGCCTGCTGAAGTCGGGGAAAATTGAAGACGTGGGTGTCCATGACTTGCGCAGGGAAGATCTGGTTGTATGCAAAGCCGGTGATTCCATACCGGGAGACGGCGAGGTTGTCGAGGGAATCGCCAGCATTGACGAATCGGCGATCACCGGAGAATCTGCGCCTGTCATTAGGGAGTTTGGAGGCGACAGGAGCGCTGTCACCGGGGGGACAAAAGTCATTTCCGACCGGATAGTGGTCCGGATAACGGCCGAAGCCGGCAATACTTTCATAGACAAGATAATTCTGATGGTGGAGAACGCTACCAGAAAGAAGACACCTGGGGAGATCTCCCTGACAATTCTCCTTGCGAGCCTTTCAATCATATTCCTTGTCACGGTCGTATCTCTTTATCCTTTCGCAGTCTATTCGGCAAAGGAATCGGGAGGTGGCCTGTCTATTCCAATAATATCCCTGACAGCCCTTCTTGTGTGTCTGATACCCACTACGATAGGAAGTCTGCTTTCGGCGATCGGCATCTCGGGGATTTCACGTCTCATGTCACATAATATCATCGCGATGTCCGGAAGGGCCGTGGAGGCTTCCGGGGACATTGATGTGCTGCTTATCGACAAGACTGGCACTATCACGTATGGCAACAGGATGGCGAGCGAGCTCATTGCCGCTCCGGGAATTTCCGAGGCGCTGCTGGCCGAAACTGCGATGACCGCCTCATATGCGGATGAAACACCGGAAGGTCGTTCCATCGTGCAGTTCATTCAGAAAAAATGCAATTTGAAAACACAGGACACTCCGGCGGCAGGCGGAATTTTCGTGCCGTTTTCCGCAAAGACAAGGATGAGCGGCGTTGACTTCAAGGAGGAATCGGCATGTGTCCGTAAAGGCGCATACGAATCTGTAAAGATCTGGGTGCTTTCGAAGGGCGGGACTTTCCCTGATGAAATAAGAAATGTCTGCGAAAAAATCTCGCGCAACGGCGGGACGCCGCTGGCTGTTTCCAAGGGGTCGAGGATCGTTGGAGTCATCCATCTGAAGGACGTGATAAAAAATGATATCAAGGAGCGTTTCTCGCGGCTCAGGGCTGTCGGAATCAGGACCATAATGATTACCGGAGACAATCCTCTGACTGCGGCAGCGATTGCGGCCGAATCGGGAGTAAGCGACTATATTGCCGAAGCCAGTCCGGAAGCCAAACTTGGATGCATAAGGCGAGAGCAGGCGGAAGGACATATGGTTGCAATGATAGGTGACGGTACCAATGATGCTCCGGCGCTTGCACAGTCGGATGTCGGCGTAGTCATGGCTTCTGGCACGCAGACGGCACGCGAGGCGGGCAACATGGTGGACCTTGACAGCAATCCTACAAAACTCCTGGAAATGGTTGAGATTGGCAAGCAGCTTCTTATCACGAGGGGAACGCTGACCACATTTTCAATCGCGAATGACGTGGCCAAATATTTCGCGATACTGCCGGCACTTTTTGTCGGACTGTATGCGGAGGGCGGCGGAAAGGGACCGCTCTCCGCGTTGAACATAATGAGACTGGAATCTCCCGAGAGTGCCATATTGAGTGCTGTGATATTTAATGCACTCATAATAATTGCACTCATTCCTCTTGCACTGCGAGGTGTGAAATATGAGCCTGCGGGAGCGGAAGCGCTGTTGCAGAGAAACCTTCTGATCTATGGACTCGGGGGGCTTATTGCACCATTCATCGGCATAAAATTAATTGACATGGCAATTAAAGCATTTCACCTAATATAAATTTGAAATGGAGGAGAAAAAAATAATGGAAACATCAAGGAATACAATGATTGCGCTGGCATACCTTTTTTTCGTGACGCTGATTACGGGACTGCTATATCCGCTGGCGTTTACGCTTGTGGCAAATCTTGTTTTCTCGGCACAGTCAAATGGCAGCCTCATAATGGTAGGAGATGCGGTCAGGGGATCAATGTTGATCGGCCAGGAATTCAAATCGGATAATTTTTTCCATGGGCGTCCATCCTGTTCGTCGTACGACACCATGGCATCTGGGGCTTCGAATTTAAGCGTGACCAGCGCTGCATTGAAGACCGAGATTGACAAGCGCAGGGAGGGTTGGTTTAAAACATATGGGATAAGCAATATTCCGGAAGAAATGCTATATGCGTCGGCAAGCGGCCTTGATCCGGAAATAGGTGTAGAAGCCGCCTTGATCCAGATTGAACGCGTTTCAAAGGCAAGAGGATACGATGAATATCGAAAAAATCAATTGAAGGAGTATATTAGAAAAGAAACAGATCGAAGGGGCGCGGTTGTCCTTCATATGCCTCGTGTGAACGTGGTCGAGCTGAATCTGATGCTGGAAGGAAGACGCCCGGAAGAAAACAAAGTTACAGAAACTGCCACGTCAAGGGGAGGAATTGCACCATGATGACAGACAAGAGAATACATCGGCTGATTGCAGTATTGATCTCGCTGGCAGCACTTATGCTGATCACAGCAATCGCCAAAAATGTCGTTGGCCTCAACGCCAATACCGTGGCGCTGCTTTACCTTCTTGTCGTGCTCGCCACGTCGGCCCTTGCTGATCTCACCTGTGGAATTTTGGTTGCTGTAGCATCCGGACTCCTTGTCAATTACTATTTTCTTCCACCCTTCGGAACATTCTATATTGAAGCGCCGGAAGACTGGGTCTCGTTTGGGGCATATATCGTCACAGCAGTTGTGGTCAGCCATTTTGCCGCCACCGTCCGCCGGCGTGCCATGGAGGCAGGCCACCTGCAGACGCAATTGTCGCGACTTTCGCGGTTCACCGATGCACTTGTGTCGGTCCGAAAGGAGAATCTGACCCTTGAGATCGTGGCCAGTGAACTGAGACAGGCTTATGATTTGAATTATTGTGCCATCTACCTCTTTGGCGAAACCGGCACCGCGAATCCGGTGTACTCCGGCACCAGGCCGTCGTGGTCGTCGCGGAGCGGAGGAGCCGCGCAGAATCTTCCGAATACACTTATGGACGTGGTTACCGAAGAAGGTTCCGACGTCCAATGTCTGTCCTTGAAGGATCAGGGGGAAACGATTGGAACGCTGGTGATAAGCCAAATCTCACTGCCGCGCGAGGTCGCGGAAGAGTTAGCCGCCATTGTTTCTCTCATCGTCAGGCAAAGGTGCTGAAATGGATTATGATGAACGTCCAGATCCTGATGAGCTGCTGTCGAAAATAATGAAGCGGCAGTCCGGCAGGGGGCGTTTTAAAATCTTTTTCGGGATGTCCCCCGGAGTCGGGAAGACATACTCGATGCTCAAGGAGGCCCGGGTGCTTCTTGACCGTGGGGAGGACGTTGTCATAGGGTGGATGGAATCCCATGGGAGGAAGGAGACCGACGAGCTTGCCGAAGGCATCGAGGCAATACCTGCGAAAACTGTCGAATACCGCGGGATCAGTCTTTCGGAAATGGATCCGGACGCGATCCTTGCCAGGAAGCCTTCCTTTGCTCTGATAGACGAACTTGCCCACTCCAACGCTCCCGGGATGAGACATCCAAAGAGATACCATGACATCCAGGATCTGCTTGATGCAGGGATAAGCGTCTATACTACGGTGAACATCCAGCATCTTGAAACCATTGCGGACGTCGTGGAGGAGATTGCCGGCGTAAGGATAAACGAGAGGATACCTGATGTGGTTTTCGACCAGGCAGATGACATCCAGCTGGTGGATATTCCTCCCGAGGAGCTGATTGCCAGGCTTGAGGAGGGAAAGGTCTATACCGGAGACAAGTCGCGCGATGCCATCGAGAATTTTTTCAGAAGGGAAAATCTCGCTGTTTTGCGGGAGCTCTCGCTCCGTCATGCGTCCCAGCTGGCAAGCCATCAACTCACGAATCTGCTGCGTGAAGACGGAAGCTCCATGCCGGTGGCAACCGTGCAGAACATATTGGTGGCAGTAAGCCCAAGCCCGAACAGCGAATACCTGATAAGATGGGCGCGCCGCTTCGCATACAGCATGAAGGCGAACTGGATCTGCATCCATGTCGAGACAGGCGTGCAGATGTCCGAATATGCCAAGGACTGCCTGACGAAGAATTTGACACTTGCCCGGAACCTCGGGGCAACTGTGGTGAGCGTACCCGACGATGATGCCGTCAACGGGATACTTGAATATGCATCAAAAAGCAATGTGGCGAGCATCATAATCGGGAAAAGCGGTGTAAATGTGGCGAGACGAATCTTCCTTGGAAATACAATGTCCGAGAGAATAATCAGGGAATCCGGAAAAATCTCGGTGATAACCGTGCAGGAAAAAGCATCCCGCGATGATTTCAGAAATCATCTGAAAAAGAAAATGGAAAGTTCCCGTCTATGGCAACATGGATTTGCCGTGATCGCAATCAGCCTTGTTACAGCACTTAATTTCCTCGTTGTCCAGTTTGCCGGCTACTGGTCAGCCTCGATCTTCTATCTTGCGACAATAAGCCTGCTGGCGCTCATTCTCGAACCCCGGCCTGTTTTTGCCGCGGCCTGTCTCTCCGCCATCTGCTGGGACTATTTCTTCATTCCGCCGCAATACACGTTTGCGATAAGCAAGTTTGAGGACAACCTGATGTTCTGTCTTTATTTCCTCATCGCACTCACATCTGGCTGGATGACAAGCAAGCTCAAGAAAAATGAGAGGATGCTCAAAGTGAGGGAGCAGAGGATGTCGCTCATCAACGAACTTTCATCCGCACTTGAAAGGGTCAACGGCGCCAGAAATGCAGTCATGGCCGGAGTTGAATATGTTTCAAGGGCCTTCAAGGCGAGCGTGGTCGTGTTCCTGAAAAGAAATGACGATGACAGCCTCTGTGAAATACCTGTAAACCATGAAGGATATAAGCCCGATGACAAGGAGCTCTCCGCCGCAAAATACTGTTTTTCCACAGGGCAGTCCGCCGGACGTTTCACAACCACGCTGCCGGTTGTTTCCCATCATTATGTCCCCATGGCGGCACCAGGCGGCACCATCGGTGTGATCGGGATCAGGCTTGACAATGAAAAAGTGATGACAGATGACCAGGAATCATTTCTTCTGACGCTGGGCAGCACCATATCGCTTGCCGTGGAGCGAGAGATCCTCGCCGAGAAGAACAGGAATAATTTGCTTGTCCAGGAATCCGAAAGGCTTAGCCGGATACTTCTCAATTTGATTTCCCATGAACTCAGGACTCCGCTTACAGTCATCCAGGGAAGTGCTTCGGCACTCATGGATTCTGAAACAGCGGAGGACAAGACTTCCAGAGATCAGCTCGTCGAAGAGATTCTGACCAATGCAGTGAATCTTAACAGCATTGTTGAAAACCTGCTTTCCATGAACAGGCTCGAGTCCGGGAGATTGAAGCTGAGAATGGAGAATACAGATTCTGAAGACTTGGTTTCACTGGCGTTGCGGCAGGTCAGAAAGGAACTTGGGAAAAGACCGGTAAAAATTATTAAGCCGGACATCCTTCCCTTAGTCAGATGCGACATTGTCCTGATCATCCAGGTGCTTGCAAACATTCTGCAGAACGCATCGCGATATACTGATGATGGTACGCAGATTGAAATAAAAATAGAGATACTGGATGGCAACATGCATTTTGTCGTCCAGGATTTTGGTCCCGGAGTCAGGGAGGAGGAACTTCCTCACCTGTTCGACAAATTCTACAGGGGTGAGGGCGGAAAGAAAGGTGGAACCGGCCTGGGACTTTCAATTTGCAAGGGGATAATAGAAGCACATGCGGGAAGCATAGCCGCAAGAAACAGGACAGGCGGAGGTTTCGAGGTTGAATTCACACTGCCATTGGAAAAGGAGGCGCATAAATGAAACGAGTCCTAGTTATAGACGATGAAATCCATATACGGAGACTCCTCAGGATAAGCCTTGGGAAAAAGGAGTACGATGTGTTCGAGGCGGAAAATGGGGTTGACGGGATCCAGGAAGTCCAGAAAGCACGCCCCGACATAATACTGCTCGATCTCAATCTCCCCGACAGAGATGGGCTTTCTGTCCTGCAGGAAATCAGGACATGGAGTTCGATACCGATAGTCATTCTCTCGGTCAGAAACACCGAGGAGGATATTGTCACTCTTCTTAATTCAGGTGCAGACGACTATCTTGTGAAGCCTTTCAACACCGAAGAACTTATCGCCCGCATGAATGTGGCATTGAGGCACCAGAGACCAGATCTGAAGGAGACAACTTTTAAGACCGGAGATCTGACAATTGATTTTGAAAACAGGACGGTCAGCGTCAGGGAGCGGGAGATAAATGTGACGCCCACGGAATACAGCATCCTAAGTTTTCTTGCCCGCAATCCGGGAAGGATTGTCACGCAAGACAGTCTTCTGAAGGAAATATGGGGGCCGATATCCGATGCCGAAAGTGGAAGCCTCCGTGTGCATGTATCATCATTGAGAAAAAAGATTGAAACAGATCCTACACGTCCCGAACTTCTCATTACCGAACCAAGCATCGGATATCGCCTGGTCATAAGAAGATAAGCATCAGGTGAAATATGTTTCTCCATGAAGTTTTCAGAGCAGACAGGATAAGGCTTCACATCGAAGCTGAGGACAAGGAGCAGGTATTTGAGGAAATGGTCACCCATCTTGCAGGGTCTGTCCATGTCGGAAACAAGGATGAATTCCTCAAAGTCATAAGGGAGCGTGAAAACGTAATTTCCACCGGAATCAAGAATGGAATCGCAATTCCACATGGTAGAATTGACGATTTGGACAGGATTGTCGGAGTCCTGGGAATTTCCGACAAAGGGATAGAATACGGTTCACTGGACAATAATCCGGCAAGGATCATATTCTTGTTCATTAGCAGCAAGTCAAGACAGGATGAACATCTGGCACTGCTGAAAAAAATTTCCAGAATCTCTGAAAATGTGAACTTCCGCAAAGATATCCTTCTCGCAAAAACTCCTGACTCGGCAAATAGGATTTTAATGGAATATGAAATTAGTCTGTGAGCATGAAAATCCTTAAGAATTAAATTGGCTCTATTTTATTGTCAGAGGAGTTTCTTGAATTCTTCAGGCGTGAAGTCCGTATTACAAAATGATTTATTTTGCAGGTTCGCTTGGTTCGGCGGCGGCGGAGATGAGCATGTCCTTGAATCTCAAGTCGAGTATTCTGCCTTTGAGTTCCGAGGCGGAATTGTTCATGAAATAAAGATTGAGGCTTTTAAGTTTCTCATCGACATCTTTCGCGGGGAAGTATGCGGGAATCGCATCTATGCCGTTCTTGTAGTTGAAATATACGTGGATCTCGCCAGGGATGCCCAGATTTATCGTATTGACCTTTATGTCGGTGTACTTTGTAAGTGACAGCATAATTATCCTCAGTGACTCCTTCAGTTCCGGAATGACTGTTCCTGGAGCGTCGGTCTTTTTCAGTCTGATCCCGGTTATCACAGGCATCATGCCCTTTGACGGAAGTGTTTTGGCGGATTCCATCAGTATGGCATCCGAATCAACGACCCATCCGGATTTGGGACCATATAGGAAGGCTCTCGGGATTCTCTCGTTTATTTCAATCTGGAGAGTGTCCGGCAGGATTCTTGCGACTGTCGCCTTTTCTATATTCGGTTCATTGTCCAGTTTTCTAACCAGGTCGGACAGGTTGAGTGCGAAAAGGTTGGATCTTCCTTTTTCGAGTTTGAGCAGTTTCATTATTTCGTTTTCGTTGGAACGCCAGTAGCCTGAGCTGTTGACCATCACGCGGGTCAATACGAAATGCGGATTGCCCGAGAAGAGCGATCGGTTGGCCGCGAAGATGAAAAGCGTTGTGGACGTGGTGATGACCGCCAGGATGGAGACCACGAGGCCTACTCTGAATTCCGGCCTCTTGAACACTGGTACTTTCTGTTGCTGAGCCATTTGTAACTATCAATCTCCAATATTATTCCTGTATTCCAATTATAATAATGAGTACTGTTTATAATTATAATAATGAGTACTGTTAAGTTATTTCTATGAGACATATCAAGTAATTGACACAAACCTGTAGCCACGGCTGTGCCAGCCATGGCCGCCTCTGGCACAGAGGCGGCTACATCGTCTGCTTATTCACGCTGTTGTATATAGCTTAACTTAATGGCACTCATCATAAGAATAAGCCCGTCCTGCGATTTTTCAATGTTTACTTTTTAAGGTTTAAACATTAACACTTAATATTCATCCGATAAAGGAATTACTTCAATATTGGACATTCCGTGTTGGTCATTGGAAATTCATATCTATAATTTCAGTTTGACGGAGTGCCTGTGATATTCCTGCAGGCTGCATATCTCCATGCTTTTCATCTTCCGAAGCGCTTCGAGACCGTCAACCGCGGCCGCGAGTCCATTGTATGTCGTCGTGATGGGAATTCCCTTGAAGACAGATTCCGCCCGCATCCTTATCTCGTCCACCATCGGGGTTGGTCCCGGCGAAGGTGTATTTATGATCCAGCTGAGTTGGTTGTCATTCATGAGATCAAGCACATTTGGTCTTCCTGTGGAAATCTTGAATACCGCATTTGTCCTGATTCCATTATTTGTGAGGACTGTTGATGTTCCCTGCGTCGCATATATCGTGAATCCGAGGTCCACGAGTCTTTTCGCCAGGTTCACGATCTTGTTCTTCTCGTCATCGCGTACACTTAGAAAAATGTTGCCTTCGAGTGGAAGCTTGTTGCCCGCCGCAATCTGCGACTTCAGGTATGCAATGCCAGGGTTGAAGTCCATTCCCATCACTTCCCCTGTGGATTTCATTTCCGGGGAAAGAACGATGTCTATTCCGGGGAAACGCCTGAATGGAAAGACCGCCTCCTTGACGGAATAGTGTTTCGGAATTATCTCCTTTGTGTATCCCAGATCCTTGAGTTTTTTCCCCGCCATCACGAGTGCCGCGAGTTTCGCAAGCGGAACGCCTATGGCCTTGCTTACGAAGGGCACGGTTCTCGACGCCCTCGGGTT
Source organism: uncultured Lentisphaerota bacterium (assembly GCA_903872565.1). GTDB lineage: Bacteria > Verrucomicrobiota > Lentisphaeria > Victivallales > GWF2-50-93 > CAIQLG01. Next base: position 35,713 of record CAIQLG010000410.1, read on the forward strand.
CACCTCCAAGATGTATACTTCGTCGTCCTTCACGGCGAACTGTATGTTCATCAGTCCACAGACCTTGAGCTCTTTCGCAAGCGAATATGTGTGTTCCCTGATTTTCTCGAGAACTTTTTTCTTCATGTTCATAGTTGGAATAATGCAGGCACTGTCCCCGGAATGTATCCCCGCAAGTTCGATGTGTTCCATTATCGCCCCGATCACGGAGGTCTCGCCGTCCGAAATACAGTCAACATCGAGTTCCGCCGCATTTTCGAGATATCTGTCTATGAGAACTGGCCGTTTCTCGGATGCTTCGACAGCCTCCTGCATATATTTTTTCAGCCATTTCTCATTGTACACGATGACCATTGCCCTGCCGCCCAGCACGAAGGAAGGTCTGACCAGCACTGGGTAGCCGATTTTTTCCGCTATTTTCACAGCCTGGTCAATGTTTACCGCGATCCCGTTCTCCGGCTGTCTTATGTTGAGCTTCTTCACTATCTTGTGGAAGATGTCGCGGTCTTCCGCAGCCTCGATGCTGGAAGGGCTTGTCCCAATTATCTTCACTCCATTTTCTTCGAGCTGTTTGGCGATGTTGAGCGGGGTCTGCCCCCCGAACTGCACAATGACTCCGTCGCATTTCTCCTGATCGTAGATGTGCAGGACGTCCTCGACTGTGAGCGGCTCGAAATATAGCCTGTCGCTCGTGTCGTAGTCGGTGCTCACGGTTTCCGGATTGCTGTTGACCATTATCGTCTCGAAACCTGCCTTTCTGAGGGCGAAGGATGCGTGGACACAGCAGTAGTCGAATTCTATCCCCTGCCCTATCCTGTTGGGTCCGCCGCCAAGGATCATGATTTTCTTCTTGTCGCTCTGTCTGGTCTCGGACACGTCTCCATAAGTCGAATAATAGTATGGAGTATATGCCTCGAACTCCGCGGCGCAGGTGTCAACGAGACCAAAGACGGGCTTTATTCCCAGCTTCTTCCGCACCTTCCTGACATTTTCCTCGGAGTTTTTGAGCATGCTTGCTATCTGCCTGTCGGAATATCCATATTCCTTTATCTGCAGAAACAGTTTTTTGTCCCTGGCGAGCTGATCAAGGCTTTTCACCGAAGTGATTTCGTCCTCGAAAGCGGCAAGCTCGTGCATATGTCTCAGGAACCATGGATCTATGCCGGTAAGATTGTTGATTTTTTCAATTTCCCATCCTCTTCTCAGCGCCTCCCTTATGATGAATATTCTTGCGGCGTTCGGACGCTTCAGCTCCTGTTCAAGTTCCTTGGAGGACAGTTCCTGCGTCTTGAAATCCTTGCCGTCAGCGCCGAATCCGGCCCGTCCTATCTCGAGCGAGCGCAGAGCTTTCTGGAGCGACTGCCTGAATGTCTTGCCAATGCTCATCGTCTCGCCGACCGATTTCATCTGTGTCGTCAGCGTGCTGTCCGCGGTGGGGAATTTCTCGAACGCGAACCTCGGTATTTTCGTTACAACATAGTCAATTGACGGTTCGAAACAGGCGGGTGTCTTCCTGGTGATGTCGTTGCACAACTCGTCGAGAGTATATCCTACGGCGAGCTTGGCCGCGATTTTCGCAATGGGGAATCCCGTGGCCTTGGATGCGAGTGCGCTCGATCTCGAAACACGAGGGTTCATTTCGATTATTGCCATTCTTCCTGTTTCCGGATGGAGAGCCCACTGCACGTTTGATCCTCCGGTCTCGACTCCGATGGCGCGCATGACCGCCAAGGTGGCGTCACGCATCTTCTGATATTCCCTGTCGGTGAGGGTCTGTGCCGGTGCGACGGTGATGCTGTCGCCTGTGTGGACTCCCATTGGATCCAGGTTTTCTATTGAGCATACGATTACCGCATTGTCGTTCTTGTCCCTCATCACTTCGAGTTCGAACTCTTTCCAGCCGAGCAGGGACTCTTCTATCAGGACTTCGCTGGTGGGGCTCGCGCTGAGTCCGCGCTCCACTATGGTCTTGAATTCCTCCAGATTGTTCGCGATGCCTCCGCCAGTTCCTCCGAGCGTGAATCCGGGGCGTATGACCAGGGGGAAACTGTTCATTTCGGCGGCCTTCAGCAAAGCCTCCTCCATTGTGTGGGCGGAAGCGCTTATCGGCACATCAAGCCCGATGTCCTTCATCGTCTGCTTGAATAGATTCCTGTCCTCGGCACGCCTTATCACTTCAGCATTGGCTCCAATGAGTTCGACCCGGTAGCGCTCGAGAATTCCCTGATCGTTCGCCTCCATCGCAAGGTTCAATGCGGTCTGCCCACCGAGCGTCGGGAGAATCGCGTCGGGTCTCTCCCTCCGGATTATCTCCTCTATAATTTCCACCGTAAGTGGTTCCACATAAGTGCGATCCGCAAATTCAGGATCAGTCATTATCGTCGCAGGATTGCTGTTGACAAGGACTATTTCGAACCCCTCCTCCTTGAGAGATTTGCACGCCTGTGTGCCGGAGTAGTCAAATTCGCAGGCCTGACCTATGACGATCGGCCCCGAACCTATTATCATAATTTTTTTCAAATCTTGTCTTTTAGGCATATTTTATTCCTTAGTTATACGCTTCTGCGATGAAATAGTTTATCTTTCATGGCTGTAGCTGGTGGCCTCTTTGTCTTTGTGTCTTTGAGTCACAGTTCGGGAATATAAACTAATTGCTTTGCAGTGGTATTCCACAGGAATTTCCAATTTTATATGCAATTAATATAAAGGCTGGATTGGACTGGAATTGCGATCAGTGACTGTATTTTGATGTGGAGAGATCTATATTTCTCTGCGAGATTCGCTCGAGGTCTGCCGAGGATATCTCCTGATATCCGCATGGTTCCATGCTGAAGGCGGCTCTTCCGCTGGATATTTTTGGGAGCGACTTGCTGAATCCGAACATCTCGGAAAGAGGGACTTCGCAGATGAGCTGTTTCATGTTGGAAATGGAACCTATGTGGTTGATCACCGCCCGCTTTGACTGGAGATAGCCGCTGATTTCTCCAATGAAGTTTTCCGGGCAGACAATATCGATCCTGACTATCGGCTCGAGGATTATTGTGCCGGAGCTGAAAGCCTTTTGTATGGCATCGAGGACTGCGGCAGAGATCGCGCCGGCCGCTGTCTTGCTGTCGGCAGAGCTTACGTCAAGGATTTTCGCCCTTATATATATCAGAGGATAGCCCCAGTTGCCACCGGTTTTGAGACCATTTAGAAGTGTTTCCTTTGCGGAGCTTATCCAGTCTTCGGGAATGTTGGTGCCTTTTGTTTTCACTTCGGAGATGACTTCAATCCCTCCTGGAAGTTTTGGTACAGGCTCGAAGGAGATCCTGGCATTCGCGGAATAGAACTGTTCTCCCATCATCCTGTTGAATGTGCCTGTGGTTTCGGCAGGGGATCTGAATGTTTCCCTGAACGCCACCTGCGGGAGGCCGATCCGCGCCTGGAGATTGTAATCCTTGAGAATCCTGTTAGTCTTTATCTCGAGATGGAGTTCGCCCATTCCGGAAAGTATGACCTGTCCTGTTGATTCGTTCTTCTTGAAATAGAACGTGGGATCCTCCCTGACGAGAAGCCCAAGGCAGGTTTCGAGGCGGTCCTTGTCCTTCGAGGATTTTGGTTCTATCGCGAGCGACATTATGGGTTCGGGAAAGTGTATGCTCTCGAGTGCTACCGGCCTGTTTACAGCGCACAGGGTATCCCCCGTGAAGGTATTCGACGGCCCGATGACTCCTATTATGTCGCCTGGGCCGACCTCCTCCTCCGACTCGACATTCGACGCATAGAGCCTGAGCAGTCTTTTTATTCGCACTTTTTCGCCGGTTCTGCTATTTAGCACCGCCTCGTTGGGATGTATCAGGCCGCTGTACGTCCTCATGTAGATGAGATCCGCACTGTCCCCGGCCACGACTTTGAAGACCAGTCCGCAGAACGCCTTGTCCTCGATCGAGACGGTTATCTCCTCCTGTGTCTTCGGATTGTGCCCGGTTATCGTTCTCATGTCTAGGGGGCTCGGGAAGTAGTATGCTATCGCATCGAGGATTGGCTGCACCCCGATATTTTTCTTTGCGGCACCGCAGAAAACAGGGACAAGTTTTCTTCCGATCACCAGTTTTCTTATTTCCTCTCTGAGGATGTCCTCTCCAACTTCTTTCTCCTCCAGGCAGAGTTCAAGGATTGCCTCAGAGATGTTTGCGAGACGGTCAAGCATATCCTTCCTGGCAGCAGTGGCCTTTTCCGCGAAATTCGCAGGAATTTCCCTTTGAGAAACTTTTTCTCCGTTTTCACCTTCAAAATAAAGAGACTTCATGGTGACGAGGTCTATAACTGACTTGAGTTCGGACTCGTGTCCGTCTGGAATCTGCAGGGGAACGACCGCGGCGGAAGGGAACTTCATCCTGATTTCCTCGAGTACACGTGTGAATGACGCACCCGATCTGTCTAGCTTGTTTATGAAAGCCATCTTGGACACGTTGTAGGAATCGGACTGCACCCACACTTTTTCGCTCTGTGCCTGTACGCCCTCGACAGCGCTGAATATCACTATGGCGCCATCTATCACCCTGAGCGATCTTTCGACCTCGGCAGTGAAATCAATATGTCCCGGAGTGTCTATGAGATGCATCATGTGACGGCTGTTCTTCAGGTTCCACTCGAACGTGGCTGCGGCGGAGACTATTGTGATGCCTCTCTTCCTTTCCTCCTCGAGGTAGTCCATTACGGTGTTTCCAGAGTCAACTTCGCCAACTTTGTAATTTTTGCCAGTGTAGAAGAGGAAATGTTCCGTGAGTGTGGTTTTGCCAGCATCTATATGGGCAATGATGCCAACATTTCTCACTGATGCAAGAGCGGAAAGATTTTTATTTTCTTTTTCAGACATCAGAGGACATCTTGGTGGTTTTACTTTTTCGCTTCGATCTTATTTTTGCCGAAGACCGAGATTGCACGCTGGCTTGTGAGGATTACCAGTTTTTTCCCACTGCCCGATACGATGAAAACCACGGTGGCAAACGTTGCGATGGCGATCACGGCCGCACCTGCGGCACCCCAGTTGCCAGGGAGGAAGGAGGTGGCGATGCAGATAAGCGATGGTAGCGCCACCAGTGCTGCAATCACAAATGCGTTGGCCTTGCTCTCTGAACAGGCGTAAATTTCCTCGTCCTTGTGGATTATGACCTTGGCCCACGACGGGATCTTGACCATGCCTGCGGCGGCGGGTGCCGGGGTGACCTGCGTCTGTGAAGGCTGAGGTTGAGGAGCCTGTGCAGTCTGCTTGGTCTGAGTGCTGAATCCAGACGGTGCAGGTTTCTTGAAAGTCGTTGGCGGTCTTGCTCCTGGCACAGGTTGTTGCTGTACCGGTGCCTGATGTGTTTGTGGTGGCCGCTGCTGAGGAGGCATTGGCGGTGCCTGCTGCTGCAATGGCGGTGCCTGCTGCTGTGGTGGTTGAACCTGCTGTTGCATTGGCGGCGGCACAGGTTTTTGAGCAGGAGGTATCCCAAACTGTGTTCCGGGTTTCTGGTGTTGTGGGGGGCCGGACGAAAACGACGGAGCCTTTGTTCCAAATTCGAAGGACTCCTTAAGGTTCGGAATCATTCCGATGCCGGTCCTTGACAGTTTCACCGTGTTGGTGGTGTCAACAACTTCCTCCGGTTGTGCGGCGATACCTTTTATTGCACCAGTATCGGTGGTCTCTATCGCAGGGACTTCCTCTGGAAAAGGTATTTCGAAGACTGTGGCGCACTCGGAGCATTCGGCCATTTCACCGCACAGTTCCCTTGGTACGGTAAAAACCATAGAACATTTTGGACACGAGACATCAAATTCTTCAGCCATATCCTAGTATCCTAAAATTTTTAATTGTATTTTTTTATGTTATCCTGTTATCCGTCGGCAAAGATTTTGTTCCAAACTCAAAATTACTCTTCAGCGTCGGCTTCATCCCTATGTTTGTCCTGGAAAGTCTTACTGTCCTGTGGTTTTCATCTTCAACCATGCCTTCCACGGCCTTTATAGTTCCGGTCTCAGTGACCTCGAAATTCTCCTTTTCATCATAAATGGGAATCTGGAAAACATCTTCGCACTCGGAGCATTCCGCCATTTCGCCTCCCAGTTCTACCGGGAGGGAGAAAACCACTCCACATTTCGGGCATGAAACTTTGAATTCGATCACCGAACTGTTATTTTCTGTATTTTGATTTTGAATATCCTGATTTTCACTCATAGCCATAACCAATTTATTAATTTAAAAAACAAAATTTAGCATTGCATTTTTATTTTTCAAGTGGTTTAAAGCCTTCAGCTTCAAGACAGATGAAAAATTCTTCGGCATTAGAGAAAATATGGCCCTTCTCAATATAGCTGTCCGTCGTGAACGGGCTCTGTATTTCCGGCGGAAAAATCATATATCTTTTTTTGAGATAGTCCCTTGCATGCCCGAGTTCGTCCATCATTCCGGTCGAAAGAGGCGGGTTTTTGGCGTATGGATGAACTGCTACGACCGCGTCAACCTTCCCGACGAACCAGTGGAGGTCGCGGTGCACCGTGTATGCGTAGGTGGCCTCCTTGTCCTCGACAGTGTCATAGTTGAATCCGATTTCGATCGCCTGCGGATCGAGTACGAGACCATATTTCGAAAGCCTTTGTGTAACCTGGTCAATCTCCTTTCTGGCTTCGGCATCGCCGTGTGTCATCGAATATGACACGTAGAAGGATGGGACATTTCTGTATTTCAGGAGCTTGTAAAGGGATTTGCAGTCCTGCCCGGTGGGTATGACATAGTGCCTGATTCCAAGGAACTCCGCGAGATCCTCGCCCATGCTGACCTCCTCGTTCATCCAGCTGAGAATTTCCCTTATCGTATGTTTCTGTTCCTTGATCCTGCGCAAGAACTTGTTCTCTTTGCCTGGTTTCTCGAAGCGTTCGCGGATGAGCCATTCGGCATCTATGAGGGTTACAATGAGGTCCGGCCTGATGAAATCTCTTATCTCCTTGTGGTCCTTGAGCTTGACGTTGATCCTGTTCCATTCGATTGTCGAGGGGATTCTCACGATGGCGTTCTCGCATCTGTCTCTCTCCAGCTCAAAGCCGATTTTCCTGTATTCTCTTTCGCGGATGACCTCGAAAAGGTAGTTGGTGGTGCCAAGCAACATGTCGAGCTTCTTGTTTCCTGTCCTCTCGATTTCCTCGATGAGATTATAATAGCCAATCTCAAATTTTTCCTTTTTCCCGAGATCAATGACTTTCTTTATGTAATTTGCATCATCAAGTCCGGCAATTATGCCGTTTACCACAATCCTCATAAGATCCTCGTTATTAAATTCAGACAAGTCTTGAAATTAACCATCTTTTCTCAAAAAACCAGTATTTAAACAAAAAAAAAGATTGTATCAAATCCATAAGTTCAGATTTCCTGATCCGCCGCTATGCAAAGACTAAAGGCAGTAGAAAATAGTGATGTCGCGATCCCATGTGTTCTGCCAGGAAATCTGAATGAAAAATCCTCAATGGAATCGGATTTTTCCAATAGCATGCATGCCGCCTGTCCATAGATATTGGCCGGAAAAAGCCACAGATTTCCAGTCAAATCCTGATATATTTATGTGGTTTTGACGCGTTCACAGAGTTGATTTTTCCCTCCGATTGGTATATCTTCCGGCGAAAGGTTAATGACGGATAATTCGGATAATAATAGTTGGGTAGAGGAAATAATGAATATGAAAATGATTCTGTTTGGCATTGCGTTCCTAATGATTAACAGTCAATCTTTTGCCAAGGCCAGATATGCAAATAAGACAGAAATGATTTTCGAGTCTGATGCAATTGCTATTGTTAACATCACAAAGGTCGAGAAAACCGAGAAGCAAGGCAAGAGCTGGACGTATCACCAGAAGGCATCTGCAACTATCGAACAATGCCTTAAGGGTGAGGTAAAGGGAACAATTGAGATTTATGGCATAGAGAACTTTGAATGCGCACAGTGCAACTATGAAGCAGGAAGATTCATCGTCTTCCTGCGAAAGCAAGAAGATTTTTGGACAGGCGCAAACTGGAATCTTGGAATTTGCCCAATTAAGGATGACAACGTTCAGTGGTTCAGAGACGATAAAACCATTTTCGAGATGAAGAAAACACCTTTACAAGATGCCGTTGATGAAATCAGTCTCCTCGTTGAGAAACAAAAGAAAGAACCTCCTAACAAAAAAGATGTATCTAATCCGTCTTCGCCGGAGAGATAATCTCGGGACGTTAGCCTGAAGATAAAAACAATATAATGTACACGAAAGCTATGTCCAAGATCAACCATATCAAAATCGGCGGTTTTAGGCGGCTTATAGACATTGACTTGTCGGCTCGTGAACTTTGATGCGTAGCATCCTTGGAGTGCGGCAATTATTTGCCGCTTTTGCATTGCCGGAGATCATTCTCCGGCCTAACAGTAAAGAGTCGCGGCGAATTATCACCGCGAAGAAAAGCGGTGAAAAATCACCGCAGTCCAGGGAGCCTGTTGGCTCGTGAGTTTTGACGCAAAGCGTCCTTGGAGTGCGGCAATTATTTGCCGCTTTTGTATTGCCGGAGATCATTCTCCGGCCCAACAGTAAAGGAAAAGTAAAATGCCAGATTGGCCACATTCCCCTGTACACAGGTTTTCAGAGTCTGGTGTTTACATTGTCACTGCAGGGACATACCAGAAGAAGCACTTGTTCAAGTCCCCTGAATCTCTTGACATGTTTTGCGGAATGCTTTTTACTTTGTGCAAAGACTATGGATGGGAATTGCGTTCATGGGCTGTGATGATAAACCATTATCACTTCATTGCCGCGACCACTGGAGATCCTTCGACTTTAAAAGAGATGATAACAAAGCTGCACCGACACTCTGCAATTCAGATAAACAAATTGGACAATAATCCGGGTCGCAAGGTCTGGTTCCAATACTGGGATAGCAGAATCACATTCGAGAAATCGTATTATGCAAGATTGAGATATGTCAACAATAATCCGGTTCATCATGGGATAGTAAAAGATGCAGACGAATACAAGTGGTGTTCTGCTCTATGGTTCAGGATAAATGCGGATCCGGCGATGCGAAAGACCTTAGAATCTTTTAAAACGGACAAATTGAATCTATTCGATGATTTCTGAAAGATGAACATACTTAACCGGCTATGCCGGGATTTGCTTTGACGCGAAGCGTCCTTGGAGTGCGGTGAATATTCACCGCTTTTTGTTTCATGGCGATGATTCGCCGTTCTTAACGCTTTGGTTTAACCGGAGAATAATCTCCGGAATTTCAAAGCGGCAAATAATTGCCGCACTCCAAAAGATTGCTGCGCAACCAAAAACCTCAAAGCTGCAAGGTGATATTCTGACAAGGGTTTCATTCAAAGGCTCGAAACGCGCCCACTGACGGGTATTTACTCGATCCATTTCTCGAAGAATTCCGACACCACCGGAGCGCATGTGGAGCCACCGCTCAGACCTTCCTCGACAAGTACTGAGAATGCGTAGAGATTCTCGCCTTTCTGTCCAAAACCGATGTACCAGGTGTTGTTGTGCCTGTCCACGCCCTTACCGACCTCGGCCGTCCCCGTCTTTCCGAAGAGGGTTATCTTATTGTTCTTAGCCTTTCTTGCTGTCCCTTTCGGGTCGTTCGCCGCAAGAAACATGCCTTTTTTGACGATGACAAGCAGATTGGGGTCATCGGCAAGCAGACTTTTCACGACAGAAGGGCCTCTTCTGTAAAGAGTCCTGTCTTTGTTTCTTAGTTCCTTCACGACATAGGGTTCCAAGACTTTCCCGCCATTGGCTAATGCGGCGGCATATACGGCCGCCTGGATCGGTGTCACTAGTATCATTCCCTGCCCTATCGAAAGAAGGGCGGTGTCGAATTCGGTCCAGCTTTCATTGTAAAGTTCCATCTTAAGTTTTCGCGAGGGCAGAAAACCGGTTTGTTCCGGAAGTGGAATGCCAGTTTTCTTTCCGAGTCCTGCGGCCTCCAGTGTCGCGAGGATTTTATCTAATCCCGTTTTCCTTCCTACGGTTATGAAGTATGCGTTGCAGGAATTCTTTATTGCTTCCGGAAGCGTCTGTTCCCCATGGACACCGTATTTCCAGATCCAACACTTGATGGAGGAGTTTCCTATTCTGACCGCCCCCTCGCAGTTGACTATATCGTCCGGGCTCGTACCGTTCTTGAGCGCCGCCAGGCCTATCAGCGGCTTAAGGACGGAGCCTGGCATATACGTCCCTGTCAGCGCCCTGTTGACAAAAGGCTTGTCCTTGTCGTTTCTAAGGCGCGCATATTCTCCGGGGCTGATCTCGGGAATAAAGATGGAGGGGTCGAAGCACGGACTTGAAACGAGCGCCAGCACAGCTCCGGTTCTGGCGTCGAGCAGAATAAAGCTTCCTTTTTTGCCCTCCATAAGTTCGGTCGCGATGCTCTGCGCCCTGTGATCCACCGTCAAGACTATGTCATTGCCTCTTTCCGATGCCACGGGAGCACTGATGACATCGAAGACATACCCGAGATAGTCCACCCTGACGAGGCTTTTTCCCGGGGTTCCCCTGAGGCCTTTGAGCTTGAGGTCGCCAAGGTCGAAAGTCGTGTCGAAACGTTTCTCGAGTCCCTGCTGTCCCTTCATATCCGGATCATAGTAGAAATATTCATCCTTGTCCTCGGCCTTCGACCTGTCCTCCCTGCCCATATATCCGACAAGATGTGCGAAGTCTTTTCCATCGGGATAATACCTCTGTGGCTCTGTGATGATTTCGCCTCCTTCGATTCTCGGGAGCATTTCCTTCAGCGATGTTATCTCTTTCATGTCAAGGGACTCCAGCACTATTATGGGTATTGCCGGTTTTTTATTGAGGTGCCTGTTGATTATTTCCTCGGTAAGCCTGTTGGTTCTTCCGGTGCGTCGGGCCGCCCTTTCCGCACATTCGAGTATATATTTTATCGTATTTTTCCTTGCGCCTGGCTGTCTCATTTCCGCAAGGTGGAAGACCAGGCTGCTGGAAGGCCTGTTGCCGGCGACAATCGTTCCATCGGAACTGTAAATCCTCCCGCGCCCCGCAGGGTGCCTTATTTTTCTGATGGACTGGTGGGATATCTTGTCCCTGTGTGCCTCGCCGGTTCGTACCTGCTGGTCCCATAGGTTCAGCACAAGAAGTCCGAACATCGCGAGGAAAAGCGAGAAAATTATTATGAGCCTCAAAAAATAAGTTTTCTGATTCACTTCACCTCGGTCCTCGTGGTGATTTCCGTTTTTACCCCGCATAATTTTTCAAATCCGAAAAATCCCGCGGCACGATCCATAGCCCATACGAAGAGAGGCATTATAAGCGCGGTCTCCAAGATGATCGAAAGAGCCTGTGAAAGATGGAATGTTTTACCGGAGAAACCGCCTTCTCCAGAAGAGTATAGCATTATTTCCGCTGATATCAGGAGTCCTGTCGCGGCACCAGGCAGAACCTGCATCAAATATGACTTCATGCTTCCACGCACGGTCCAGAGGAGCGCAAAGCCACCTACGCTGGCCAGCGGAAATGCCGTCAGTGGAAGGGTTCTTCCGTATAAAAGATCGAGAAGCGCTCCTGCCACGACCCCGGCCAGGATGCCGGAACGCCATCCATAAAGTCCGGAAATATAGAAGACCGCCATTGCTGAAAAAGGCAGGACGAATCCGAAAGAACCCGCAAACACTTCGGCGGTAATGGAGAGGAACATCAGAAGAAAAATCAATGCCGCAACTGCTGTCATTTTTTCACCATTATGACGAGGAATCGTATTTTTCTGAAATCAACATATGGTGAGCAGATCGCAGACTTGTACAAGTCCTCGGACTCCGGTCCCCATTCCTCCTCGCTGATAATCTTGCCGACCGGGAGAAAAGGCGGTATCTCAAGACTGTATGGAGATGTGGCGATCTCCTCCCCCTCCTTATATGCAAGATCACCGGGGAGGTATTTAATCCTGAAGTAGGAGCGATTATTTTCATATCCGCCGCCTCCAATTATTCCCGGAACAACTTTTCCTGTTATGAAGGCGCCAATCTCGTTCTTTGGTCCGACAAGGCTTTCGACCAATGCGCTGTGCCTGGATACGGACTGGACCCTTCCTGCCACAGCGAACTTAAAACTGGAATCGGACTGGACTGAAAACGCGATCGCTATACACCCTGGCCTGATCCCGTCTTCCTGCCCCTTGTCTATCGTGAAAGTCTCATTCCATCTCAAAGGATCCCTGACACTTATCTCCGAATATATGCATTTGAATCCGCGGGGAGCCGAGATCCCAAGGATTTCCCTCAGTTCCGCATTTTCATGTTCAAGATTCTTCGTGATGGAATTTTCACCTTCGAGGACGGCCATGTGTCTTTCGGCGGAATTCAACTTCGAGACAAGTTCCCTCCTGGAAAGAAGTTCCAGGCCTGAGTCCGAAATAACACTGTCTGCCGTGCTGATACTGGAAAGGAAGGGATGGCAGAAGTCCGCAGAAATTCTCCATAGCGTCTGCCTGAAGGAGAAAAACAGTGCCAGTATCAGAGCGGGAATGACCGCTCCTAATATGATAGTATATCTGACTTGGGGACTAATTTTCATTTCCCTTGCTTCCGAGATAGCTCTCAAGATCCTTCCAGATTTCCTTCCTCCTCATATTATATCGCTCCTCGGAGGTTTTCCAAGGACTGAAGAGCATGGCAGGTGTTGCGGAGTTCTTTTCCATCTCAAAGAGATAATCTTCGATTTTTTCCACGCGGGCAGCTGCGGCATGGAATCCGGCAACGGAGGCGACAAACTCCTTAAGAAAATTCTCCTTGCCACCTTTTTCAAGCAGAGACCAAGCTTTCATTATTCTTCTCAGCTCGGGGTGGAGCTGGGTATTGGAGAAATAGATTATCCCCGCAGCATATTTCTCCTGCCTGGCTATGAAATATTTGAGATCTGCTATCTTTTCCGGTTCTGGCAGATCGGCGATCTTGCAGACTTCCGTCTTGCTTTTTCCCTCATCCAGCGGAATTTCAACTTTCACGGTCATCGTATTCTCAAGGAGCGCAGAAGAAAAACTTGCCGGTGCCGGATTGAAGACATCTATCGCCTTTCGCATCACGGCAAAACGGAACCATAGCTGCATCTTCTCTTCTTCTCCGGCCGTTTTTTCGTCAATCTCGCAGTCGTAGAACTTATATGCGTAAAGATTGGGTTCTATTAAATCCTTCAGGGTCCCTACAAGAGAGGAGTAAGGGGCATCCTGCCTGGTGTTCAGCTCGATTATAGCCTTTATGGCGGACTCCCCAGGGTTCATCGTGCTTACGTGCTCGACGAGGATCTTGCACAGCTCCGCGTAAAGTTCCCAGGACGTGCCGTCGCACGGGTATAGCGGATTTTCAATAATTTTTCTCAGTGGAGGAATCGAATTGGAAACGGCGAGCGAATGTGCGCCTGTCAATGTTATCCCAATTCCTGTCTTTTTGCCTGAGACGTCCGAATATGCCTCGGACTGTATTCCACTTATAATCCATTCGGGGATGATGTATCTACCGTTTTCGTTCTTGGTGGAAATTCCAATCTTTCTGGAAATAATCCCCTTTATCACTTCCCTTGTGGCATTGTGGAACGCGTCATCGTTCTCGAATTTTTCCGGAAAGAGTATTTTAAGCTCCTTCTTGGATTCATGCGATATTTCCATCTGTTTCTTGTCGGGGCTTATGATTCCTATAATGTCGAAATCCGCCTTTTTTACACCTTTGAGAGCCTTCTGGCAACAGCGGTTGACAGTCTTGAGATAGTTCCTCAGGCGAGGATCACTTTGCTCTTTCCCATCCTTAAGGATTTTAATCTCTCCTCCCTGCAGAGCAGATCCATATGGCAGAAAAAATAGAAATGCCATTGGCACCCAGGAAAACACTAGATTTTTCCGGATCCGCACGCCCCAATAAATAATTCCACATTGAAGTTTCATTTTAAAACGGCTTGCAAAAGCCAGTCTTCCATAACGATTAAGATGCGAATACACCATCAATGGGATTAAATCACTACCGCTTCAAACCCACTCATGCATTAATCCAAGAACCCATTGACCCATCATCCATCCTGTAGGATGACTTTGATTTTTAATCTGCCTCCTTAATCTGGAAATTCAACTGAAAATAAATTGCGACATCCTCATTTTCAAATGACTTCACACCATGCCCAGCGGCGGATTAGAAAATCTGAAATCATGAAATCCAAAAAATGTTGCAAAAAGATATATTCTTAGGCTTAAATTAAAAAAAACAGGAATTAAGTTAATAGAAAGTTTTTTCAAGGAGATATGAACATGTTGGATTTTCTCGTTTTACTTCCATCGTCCACAAGTCCCTACTATGCCTTTAAGACCTGTGACGCTTTTGGAAAGGGGATAGTGATTCTTCTCTTTTTATTTTCCATTGTGACCTGGACGATAATGATAGAGAAGGGCATCGTCCTCATGAGGGTGAAGAAGGCTTCGATCATTTTTGCGAGGTTGTTCAGGGACAAGAAATATGTCCTGTCGCTTTTCAAATCGTCGGAAATGCATGCTGGTCCGCTGGTTAAAATATACCAGGCAGGAGCCGACGAACTTCTCAACTATTACAATCTCGGACCGGAATCCGCCGAGTTCTACGGATCCGAAAAATATCCCGAGCAGAAACTGACCACCGCGCAGATCGAGACAGTCAGAAGCATTCTCGAGAGAGCCGTCGCAGACCAGATCCTGCTGGTCGAGGACAAGATCGGCCTGCTCGCCACTGCGGTAAGCGTAAGTCCCTTCTTCGGACTGCTTGGCACAGTCTGGGGAGTCATGATGGCCTTCTGTGCCATGGCGATCAAGGGCAAGGCCGACATTGGCGCGATGGCGCCAGGAATCGCAGGAGCCCTGCTGACCACCGCGGTCGGTCTGCTCGTCGCGATTCCATCGCTGATAGGATACAATCTTCTGACAATAACGATCCGCCAGATCACAGTCTATATGGACAATTTTGTGGAAGAGTTCATGGCGAAGATCAAGCTCGAGCAGCATTGAGGAACTAATCCATGTCAAGGCACAAACAAAGATCCCAGATGAAAGCCATAGGCGAAATCAATGTGGTGCCACTGCTTGACACAACCTTGTTTCTGCTCATAATCTTCATGATCACCTTTCCTCTGCTCGAGTTCAGCGTGGATGTCTCGCCACCGGAATTCAACGCCGATCCCATACCATCGGACGAGAACAACAAGGTAATAAGTCTCGACAAGAACGGCAAGATAAGCTTCAACAAGAGGCTTATCACCCTTGCCGAACTCAAGGAGGAACTCGTAATGATCTTTGCAAGAGACAAAAAGACACCTATATTAATAAGGGCGGACGGAAACCGCAAATATAACGAAGTGATGGAGATTATGAAGGTGGTCAAGCTGGCTGGCTTCAAAAATGTGTCGCTTATAACATTGGCGGAAGAATGATTGCATATGCGAAAAATCCACTGACCCGGACTTACGGGCATGATGACCTTATAACAAAGCAGGCCAAAAGGAAGATTTTCTTCAATGTGCTGACCGGTCACATAATCTTCATCCTTTTTCCAATGATAATATTATCTTTCCAGTTCAGTCGTCCGGAGGAAAAAATCATAAGTGTGAATATTGCTTCTTTCATGCCACCGAGTCAGAATACCACCACCGAACAAGTCCGGGAGCAAGCCCAGGAACAACCAGCGCCGGAGCAGCCCAAGGAACAGGCTCAGGAACCCGTATCCGAGCCGGTAATTGCTCCTCCCGTGCCCGCCGAACCTGAAATTGCCCCCATACCTCCGCCCAAGGAACCGGAAATCCAACCACCCAAGGAGCAGAAAATCAAACCGACAGAAACTGCCAAGAAGCCTCCGGAGAAAAAGCCAGAGACAAAACCTGAGACAAAACCTGTAACGGAACCACCACCCCCGAAGAAGTTCCTCAAACCCGAGGATATACTGAAAACTGGCAAAGTGGTCAAAGGCACCCCCCAGAAACCGTTCACTCCGATCAAGGCGTCTGATTTAATCAAGGATCTGAAAAACGCCACAGCGAAAGGCGATGGAAGAGGCCCCTCAACCTCCGTTTCGGGTCCGCCTGGATCAAGTTCTCTGCCGACAAGCTACTATGACACCGTGCGAGATTATATTTACAGACTTTGGCTCCAGCCGCTCAAGTCCGAACTCGGAGGGCGCCTTCCAAAGGTGAAGGTCTCACTTAGCGTAGACGGAACGGGAAAAATACTGTCCACAAAAGTATTAAGCACCAGCGGCATATCTGCAATGGACAAATCAGTGGACGAGCTGCTAATAAGCCTTAAAAGTGTGCCAGCCCCGCTGGACGGCAATCCTACAGTCCTGGAAGTGATCCTTGAAATCGTGGACAATTGAGTTAGATTACCTCAGATTTATTTTTCATATTATTTTTTGCGCAGGATAACTGAATGAACAAGTTCCGCATTGGAAAAATTATTTTTTCCACACTGCTTGCAGTCTTTGCGGCATCGGCCGGGTTTTCTCAGGACGAATATGTCAAGGTCAAAGCTAGTGGCGCTGTACTCAAAGGGCAATACGGCGAAATGAAATGCCCCGAGGGCACCATCCTCAAAGTCAAAAGTAAGGGCGATGAAACATACCAGGTTTCAGGAGAAGTCTTCGGAATGAAAGTTGAGGGCAGTCTTTTGGCCTCGGATGTGGAGCCGGTAAATCCAGTGTCTCCTCAGGAGAATAATGGTAATACTAACATTAAGAAAAATAATGCGGCAGATAATAGGAACAATAAGACGGCAGAGCCGGAAAAAACCGACCCGAAATCTATAACTTATCTTGGGAAGGCGATCACCCCGGACTTCGCCAGCTTCTTCTACGATAAGATGAGGGAAATATATTCTCTCAAAAATATCAATGGCGATGCACTCGTGCAAGGGAAATCCCCGAAAATTGACAACATCGACAAATGTAAAAAACTCGTGGACGGAGACATCGTCGTGATAGATGGGACTGTCAAGATTGAGACTCCCTCATTTTACATTGTCGGCATCTCGGATGTCAACTATTCGCAACAGAACCAGAATGTCGTGGTTTTCAAGAAAAAACCGGATCCGGATTTTAAGACGAACTGGGATTCGAGGAAGGGCTTCAAGATCCATGCGGTCAGCGGATCCAAGCAGAATGGCCCCACCCCTGAACATTTCAACATTGAACTCTCTGAATATAAATTTGATGAAATCAGCCCCGATGACACATTTTTCAGCATCCAAAGGTTTGTAGAAACTCTGACCGCGGGGAAGGAATACAAGATAGACTGCCCTAACTGCGATGGAAAGGGAGAGAAAAATAAGATTCGTTGCACTATGTGCGGGGGCAAGAAACAACTCACGGGAAACAAGGCTCTCGACAGGCTCCTTAAGGAATTCAAGAAGGAAAGTAAATAAAACGATAATCCCAAAATCAGCTGGGGGATTGCCGTTTTATTTATGTGTTAGACAAATTTTCCCCAGCGCACTCTTGAGGTGCGGAATCAGTTCATTGATGTCGCCCGCGCCAATTATGGCAAGGACTTCCCTCTTCGAAGATTCCAAGGCAAGCTTTTCGGCAAGCTTCTCCCAGCCGCAATCTGAGAATTTCGCAGTTTTCCCAGTTTTAATGGCAAGATCCCGCGAGGATAGAGGTCCCATTTCAGACCAGGCCGCAAAAACAGGAACGACCGTAACTTCGTCCGCCTTGCGAAGTTCGCAGGCGAACTGACCAATATATTTCTCCAGTCTCGCCTGTCTGTGCGGCTGGAAAACCACTCTTAACCGCCAATCTGGGAACTTCTCCCTCAGTGCCCCGATGGAAGCCGATAATTCCACAGGGTGGTGGGCATAATCTTCGACAAGGACGAAATCCACGGAGCTATATCTTACGCTCATTCTCCTCTCCACTCCGGGAAAAGATACGACCGACTCCAACACCTTGTCTCCCCCCATTCCAAGCTGGACAGCGGCAGAAGCCGCAAGAGACGCATTGCTCCTCTGGAAAAAACCCCAGCCTGGATGGACAACTTTTGCCGCCTCCCTCTCCTTATCCAGCCTAATACCGCATGGATTTGAAGAAAGCACAGAATCCGCATTTTTAGAGCCTAAATAAAGAACTTTTTCAGAATTTCGCCCGAATTCCGCAAAATTCGCATAAAGCTTGTCCTCTCCCCCTACCGACCAGGCGTGATCATCGTCAATGTTTGTGACAACGGCTATATTGCTCCGCAGAAGCGTCAGGGATCCGTCGCTCTCATCGGCCTCTGTCACGAAAATATCCCCGTCCCCCGCAGCCGCTGGCGAAGCCCAACCACAAACTTTTCCCCCTATCATAAAGCCCGGACGCAGACCCGCATCTTTCAGGACATGTACAAGCATCGCAGTGACGCTCGTTTTCCCATGGCTGCCTCCAATGGAAACCACGCGCATGTATCCCGATGCCAGAACGGCGAGAAATTCGCCGCGGGTAAAGGATTTGAATCCCGCAAGATTAGATGCGTAAAATTCAGGATTGTCGGCGCGCACAGCCGCCGATCTCACAATGATGGCATCGTTGTCTGCGGATGGAAGATTTTTCACGCTGTGGCCGATCGTGACTGGAATGCCGCTTTTCAACAGAAGCTCAGTATTGTCACTTTCCTTTAAATCTGAACCACTTACAGATGCTCCAAGCTCCTTCATGATCAGGGCAAGACAGCACATGCCAGCGCCGCCGCACCCGATGAAATGAATGTGTCCGCTTCCAATCCTGTCAAATAGTAGCTTGTTTTTCATAGAAATGTAATGTAATTCCAATCCGGCACTCTGCAATTCTGGTAAAAATAAAAAAAAATGCATTTTTTTTGGAATTTTTACTTGAATCTATACAAAACCAGTAGTATACGTACTCCAGAAAGCAGAGATAATTGGAATTTGTGTCGGAAATGGTGGCACAAAAAAAAAGTGAAAAAAATAAAATAAATGACTTGTAAAGGTTAAAATATAGTTTAAAATAATAATCACATACACCCTCCCTCTTCATTAAGGCGCCGGCAATCGGCGCCTTTCTTATTTTAAAACACATTGTAAATCACAGCCATGTAAAACTATCTCCGATAAGATATCCTACAAAATATGTATACAACTGTAAAAACCTCGCCATTACATCTTTTCTGAAACTTTTTTCCGGATAAAACCCGTTTCTGGCATTCTTTATGCTTTGTCCGTGTCGTGGCATGTTGAAAATTCGATTTTAGAAATAGAAGAGGATAAATCGAATTCTACGAGCCGTAATGGGGAGGAAGATAAAATGATTCTCATCCTTGAAGACAATGTGGATCTCGGTTACGTGATGAAAAATATTTTCCAGACTGTTTTTCACGAGGAATGCTTTGTCACCGCAAATATCCAGGATGCCATACTCTGTCTCTGCACTGAAAACATACGGCTCGTGATGAGCGATATTGACCTCGGCTCATTCTCGGGACTGGATTTCATAAAAAAACTTAAAAAGCTAAAACCCCATTCAAGCCCCCCAGTTGTCGCATTCACGGCCATTTCCACCGGGAACAGACAGTTCGAGGAGGTTGCGGCACTTTGCGACGCAGTATATGAAAAGGGATCAATTTCAACCATAGAAATGTGCAGGCAGATCTATGCTCTGCTCGAGTAATGATGTTAAAGGGCAGAAAGACTGGCGCATTATCTCGATTAGCATATTTGCAATGGCTTCTTGAAGTGTTCAAATGATGGTCTATATCATCTGATGCCTGCGGAATTCGCACGGGGTTTCCCCTCTCACCCTACAGAAGACTTTCGTGAAATGGTAGCGGTCGCAGAAACCTGTCTGATCGGCAATATGCTTGATGTCCATTTCCGAGCAATGCAGCAGGATGCATGCCTTGTCTATGCGTTTGTTTCTGGAGTATAGCTGGGGGCTTGTGCCAGTATGCTGCCTGAAAAGGCGGAGGAAGGCATTGATGCTCATATTTGCCTTTCTTGCGAGTTCCGGATTTGAAACATAGGTACTTGGATTGTCCTCAAGTGCTTTCATTGCACCCAGTATTCTGATGTCTGAAATCTGTTTCTTGAATTTTTTCACCGGTATTTTCATGATGGTTTCCGCTATCAGCGAAAGGCTTGCCATGGATAACCTCACAACATCATGCTTCTTCCCTTCGACAAGCTTTAATCCCTCTTGCGCGAGCTCCAGCGAATGGCTGTCTGCAGGGAATGAGAAAATATGCGGCTCCATATTGATGAAAGGTGCCCCGGCAGTGAAATGAACATAGAACTGACTGACTTCATTTTTCATGCAGGCCGATGAGAATGGAGTGTCCGGCGGGATCAGCATGAAATTTGATGGTATCAGCGGATATTTCCTGCCTGAAAGACATACTGAGGCGCCAGCCTTGTTGTTCCAGTAGAATCTCCAGTATGGTGCTGAAAGGTTCCCGAAGTTCCACATACCCATGAGCCTCGCGCTGTTTATAAAAAGAATCCTTATCTCAGGACTGAAATATCTATTGGCTTCATTTTGCATGTTGACTTAAATTTTAGATTAAGCTAGTGTTGAATGTTATGAATATACACATAAAAGATGCTTTCTTCCATTGCACTATGCAGATATCCACGTAAAATATAAGCAATGAGAACACATGGGGAGGTTCTCCCATGGCAAATTCAGCTGAAAAAAGTGGATCGCTGCAGAACTGACTGGCTCGTACACGACAGGCTTGGAATGTTCATCCACTGGGGACTCTATCCAGTTGAAAAGTGGGGTGTTCTTTCCGGCTCTTATCAATGGATATTATATGAACAAAAAACAGCCAATTTCAGAACTCTAAAAAATGGAATTCTGCAATTGGCTAAACAAGAAAGGAATTATGGAATGAACAACATCAACCGCATCATCTCGCTGAAAGGCATCCTCCTCCTGGTGCTGGGAAGCGTCGCCTGCTTGTCTGCCGGTTCGGTTTTTGGCGAAGCATATCTGGTCAAGGACGGGAAGCCCTGCGCCGACATTGTGATCTCCGAGAAGCCCACCAGGGCGGTCAAGCTGGCCTCTGCGGAACTCCAGACCTACCTCGAAAAAATGTCCGGTGCGAAGCTGGCGGTCACGACTTCGCCGGGTTCGGACGTGCCCGCTCACATCTACGTGGGCCGGAGCGCGGAAACCGACAAGCTTAAGATCACTGACGAAGGGTTGAAGTATGGGGCGTTCAAGGTTGTGTCGGGTGAAAACTGGCTGGTCTTGCTGGGACATGACAAGGATTTCGTTATGCCCAAATATGTTGCCAGCAGTTATGCCGATATCCCCCGCGCGACCAAGGAATGGGACGAGCGCACCGGCGCGCATTGGAGCAATCCCTATTTTGGCGCGAGACTGTACCGCGAATACAATGCAACGGTGGGCGTCAGCATGTACGACGAGCGCGGATCCTTCAACGCCGTGTGCGAATTTCTCCGCAACCTGGGAGTGCGGTGGTATATGCCGGGCGACCTGGGCGAAATCGTTCCCGCTCTGAAAACGATCTCGCTGGTTCCTGTGGACAAGACCGTTAAACCAGATTTCCCGTACCGGAATATGGGCGACTATTCCCCCACGTTCGACTGCGGCACCCGTGATGCGGTGATGTACATCTTGCGCCTGGGACGCGACCCCATCTTGGGCATTCCGGGTCCCCACGGGCTCTGCAATGTGGATGCCCGCCCCGAGGTCAGAAAAGAGCATCCGGAATTTTACGCCAACCACAAGTCGCCGGCTCCAAGCGAAGTGTATTACGCCCACTGCCTCTCGTCTCCGGAGCTGATCGCGGAAACTGTGAAATACGCGCGCACCGTGTTCGAGATCTACCCCGACCTGCAGTTTATTTCCGTCTGGCCGATGGACGGGTTCTGGCGCGGCAACATGTGCCAGTGCGACCTCTGCAAAGGCCAGGTCACGCCAGAACGGGGGGCGGGGGGCGATATGTCGGATTATGTATGGGGTTTTGTCGACCGCGTGGCACGCGAATTGTACAAGACACACCCGGACAGGAAAGTGATTTGCGGCTCGTATGGCGGGTTTGTGTTGCCGCCGGAAAAGATCTCCAAGTTCAGCCCCAATGTGATGGTGGAAATTGTCCAGCCGCGGTATAGCTTCAACAATCCCGGAGAGCACGCCAAGGCGCTTGAGATCCGCAAGGGGTTTCTAGACAAGCTGGCACCGGGAAATCTTTGCATTTACTGCCATTATCTTGGCAGCGGATCGTGTCTGCCGTCTTATTACCCCCACGCGATCGCAGAGGACCTGCATTCCTTGAAGGGCCTTTCGCAGGGGGAGTATATCGAACTGTCCCAGGGGCCTAACGCCAGCAGCATGCATGCTCCCGGATTCAATCATCTGAACGTGTACGTGACGATGCGCTATTACTGGGATGCGGATCAGAACATCGAGGTACTGCTGAACGAGTATTACGAGAAGTTTTACGGGCCAGCGGCGAAAGAGATGAAAGCCTTCATCGAGTTTTCCGAAGCAAACTGGACGAAGATGGAAAATGACGTGGCGCCGATCGGCAAGGCCTTGGAGCTTCTGGCGGCCGCGCGTAAGGCCGCCGGCGACTCGGTGTACGGCAAACGCATAGATCTCGTGGTGGACTACTGCCAAAAGCCGATGACGGATAGGATCGCCAAGTTGGCCAAGGGGCGGAACAAGGATCTGAAATTTATGGCGGAATCCTGCGGCAGGCCTCCAGCCAAATTGGACGGAAAGCTGGACAAGCCGTTATGGAAGGATCTGCCGGAGTATCCACTGTTCGATATCAAGACCGGCCAGGCGCCGATCAACGGCGTGACGACAACCTTCCGCGTCGCCTGGTGCGATGATGAGGCCTTCTATTTCGGCATTCGCTGTGAAGAACCGGATATCAAGGGGCTAAATATCACATCCCGGGAACCGGACAACACCGCTGTTTGGGAGGGGGACAATATCGATTTGCTGATCGAGACGCAGGGGCACTCGTACTATCAGATCGCGATCAGCCCGAGCGGTGCAGTCTCGGATATGGACCGCAAAGACAATAAGATGAATTTCTTGTGGACCTCGGGCGTCCAGGCGGCGACCTATGTGGGCGATGGGTTCTGGAGCATGGAACTGCGGGTGCCTGTGGCGGGCGACCAGGCGGAGACAATCAACCCGCTGATCGGCATCTCGGGCCACAAGCCGACCGCAGATTATCCCTGGTATTTCAACCTTGGTCGCCAGCGCGCGCGGGAAAGTGGCAGAGAATGTTCCGCCTCCGCACCCCCGAAGAAAGACGGCACGGGAGCTGGCTTCCATGACCTCTGGAACTTCGGGCAGTTGATCGTGAAGTAGAGGCGGAGAGGGACAGACAGAGGTGGATCGTTTTCCGGTTCCGGACTTTTGCTTTTGTCTTCATTTTTGCCTTCATAGTCAATATTACACATCAATTTGATAGTATTCTACATTAAATAGCTTAGTATAATGTTTTTAATTAAACTTATCGTATGTTAATATAATATATCACATCAGAAGCAATAGCAAACGGCTCCTTCGGGAAAATAACATTTAAGGAAGGGAGATCTTGAAATGAGCCTAAA
>CAIQLG010000411.1 GCA_903872565.1 uncultured Lentisphaerota bacterium
GAAAAGGCAAAGACGCATGGAATTGGAATGGAAATAAAAAAAGGCATTTTGAAAATTATGAATGCATTATTTTCTGCATATCTTCTTGATTTGCAACAATCCAGCAATCCATTTATCCAACAATCCATGGGACGATACTGATTTTAATTTATGATTGAAAAGAATATAACATCGGATGAGATCAAGAGGGCGAACAGGCAGATATACAACAATATCAGCCCGGAAGCCTATGACACGAACGAGAGCATCTTCAACGAACACAGGAAAAGGATTTGCACCGAAACTCTCCAGTCGCTTGCCGCAGCTTCCGGAAAAGGGCGATTCCTCGACATCGGGACTGGAACTGGAAACATCCTCAGGATAGCCGAAAAAATATTTGACAGAACCTGTGGATCGGACATAAGTGACAATCTGATCGCGAGGACAAGGGACAGGCATCCCAACTGTCTTCTAATTTGTAGTGACGCAGAAAAAATTCCCTTCAAGGACGGCACATTCAACTGTGTCTCCTGCTATGCTCTTCTGCATCATCTTTTTTCGCACGAGAAGATTTTCTCTGAAATATTCAGGATTCTGAAACCCGGAGGGTCGGTCTATACCGACCACGATCCGAATTACTTCTTCAACAGGTTTTACAGGATTTTCTACAGGATCAAGTACAGGAACAGACCTGGTTTTGGCTCCGAGCTGGAGGAGATGGCCGAATATCACAACACAATCTCTCCCGGAATAAATCCTGAAAAACTCAAGGATGATATGGCTGGAATTGGATACACCGACATTGTCATTAAATACAGGCTCACAGATCGGCCAAACTGGAATCTGCCGATGGGTACCGCCGTGGGAATACTTGGACTGGCAGGGAAAATTATCGGTTCGAAAAGCTTTTTCACGCATTTCTCCATCACAGCCAGGAAACCGGAATAGGAATTATGGGACGAATGGGATTGATGGGATTGATGGAAACTTAACCGGCTGTGCCGGAATTTGTTTTGATGCGAAGTGTCTTGCGGAGTGTGCAGTATAAGCTGCGCTTATTGATTGTCTTAAAGCGGTGCTTATACACCGCACTCCAAAAGATTGCTGTGCAATCATAACAAACGCCCAACACAATTCCCCTATATGAACTTGTCGCTTATTTCTCCGAACAATTATTTTTATATCGCTCAATTTCGACGGCGACGGACTCGGCCCTTGTGAGGGCGCCAGGCTTGTCAACGGTTATTTTTGCGCCGGAGACATCAGGATACGAGAGACATATTTCGGCTACACTTTCGGCGACAGCCTCTATGAGATTGAATTTCCCTTTTTCCACGAAATCTATTATCCTCCATTTCAGCGCCTTGTAATCTGTGGTGTCTTCGAGTTTGTCAGATTTTCCCGCACTGCGAAGTTCGCAGAAGATCACGATATTCAAAATGATCTTCTGTTTCGTCTCCTGCTCCCAGGGGAAGGTTCCGACAAAAGTTTCCAGTTTGAGATTTCTGATGATTATCCTGTCCATGCCAGATGCTGCCCTCCGTCAATGAATATTGTCTGTCCGTTTATTATGTCGTTTCTTGCAATATATATGCAGGCTTCTGCGACATCCTCCGGGGCTGGGGTTTTCCGGAGGGGAATTTTTCTCCTGTGCTCCTCCATGGTGGAATCCGGAAGTCCCGAAGGTGGAAGAGTGGCGCCTGGAGCGACGGCGTTTACGCGGGTTTCAGGGGCGGCCTGTATTGCAAAAACTTCGGTCGCCCACAGGAGGGATTTCTTGGATAATTCATAGCTGCCCTCTTCCGGAAGGAGTTTCGCGGCTCTTTCATCGAGGATGTTTATGACAAGTTTCCCGCCAGTTGCGCAGAATTTTTTCATCAGGTAGAGCGGCGCCAAAAAATTGATTCTAAATTGTTCCTCGAAGTGGCGCATGTCCTCACTGATCGCGGGTTGCGCCCTGAAGACGGAGGCATTGTTGACGAGTATGTCGGCGGGGAAGCATTTCTCCGCCATTTCCTCAAGTTCGGTCTGTTTCGTGAAATCGCATCTGAATATGCTGTGTCCTTTTTCCGCACCGCCGAGCTTGGGAACGAGTTTTTCCGCCTCTGAAATAGAATTTCTGTAGTGTACTACGACTTCTGCTCCGGACTTTGCGAACGCCGCCGAGATTATCGCGCCTATGCGGAGTGCGCCTCCCGTCACGACAACTTTTTTACCTTTCAGTTCCATTTTATTTTCCCGAGCCGTTTAAGATCTATCTCCGCGGCTTTGCCGTGTATTTCGGCGTAGAAGATGCGCGCCTCCAGTGAGAAAGGATCCTTGTATATGGCTTTTTCCACATATTCCAACGCCTTCATGATATTGTGTTCTTTCAGTGCTTTTCTTCCTTCAGCGACATACTTGACCGCCTCGTCGCCATCGTCTTTGCTTATCACCATGAAAACCGTGTATTTCGATTTTGTAATCTCATATTTTTTTGGTGGATATACTTCATAGAAATACCTGAGCTTCTTTTTCTCGCTGTTCTGGTAAAACCTGAATACCGGGCATTCGTTGTCGAAATTCACCGCATTGGCGCAGTATCTTGCAGAATACGGGTGCGGCGGGCCATTGTATCCCCTGTCATAGACGATGAATTCGACATCATATTTTCCGCAGAAATCTTTCAGTTTCTTTTCCGTGCCCCTGTAAATGATGTCCAGATATTCCTCGACGGCGTTCCTCGTCTGCGGGAGCTCGAATTTTGGCAGCAGGACTACTCTGCTTCCGCAGTATCCCTTGAGCATCGGGGAGAGCGTGAAGTTGCAAAGGATGGTTCTGTCCTTCAGGCCGGCCTCGCGGAACCATCTTATGAGCCCTTCCGTTTCAGTGGGGTATTCGCCTTCATAGCTTCTTCCGCCCGTCTGCACGAGCTTGAGCGAGATGTCCACCTCTCCCGCAAGTGTCAGTAAAAACGCCAGTGCGAGGACGATACGCATTTTTTTTGTCTTAGTACTTTCATAGATGGCGTTGAAGAGGAGGCAGATGCTTACACAGAGGAATATTATGCAGATCACATGGAAGCGCACCATGAAGATGAACAAGATGAAGAATGCGATGGACATGAACAGGGGCATTCCGGCATTGATCGAGTATATTGATCTCCTGCGCCTGTTCATCCATATGTGGATGGCTGCGAGAATCGCAAGAAAATAAATTCCCGCCGGGAAGATTGCCCGCAATATTCCGAATGTTGCCGAGTGCAGAGCCGGAGTCCAGAGAATTCTCGAATCGAAATCGAGAAGAGACGGATCGGCCGGCTTGACATTCATGAATTTAACTTTCGATATTACAAGCGAGAGGAAATGGTTGTAGTTTCCCTTGAACGGAGTGAATTTGACCGCTACCGCCCAGAAGACAGCCAGCAATATGGCGGAAACTGCGAACAGCGCAATTTTTTTCGCCGGTCCCAGGCGCGTGACCTTTGGCAGGCACAAGATGAGGAGAAGGGGAAAGACGAGAGCCATCGCCGGGGATACGATGAATCCGTGGACGCGAAGATATGGAACTGTGACAGATGCCACAACAGCCGACAGGTAGATAAATATCAGAAAATATTTTCTTTTGCGGTTCAGGATTCCGCCAGCGAGAATCCTTGCGATCTCATAGACTCCCCAGAGGGCGAAGATCAGCTGCGACATGTCCCAGGTGGCAAGGGCTGCGAAAATCGCGCCGCCCGAAAGAATAAGTTTGAGCCTGCGCGGTCTTGCCATCCATGACGAATAAAGCAGGAAAAACAGCACGATGAACGGGATGCAGAAAAGCTCCCTTATCAGGTCCTGGCCTGTGGCGCGCGCGATGGCGGCTGGCGCGACAGCATAGAGCAGAGCTCCAGCCACAGCAGTCCAAGTTCTGCACCTCATCTGGACCAGCCAGAGCAGAATTAGGCCTGCGGTCAGGCTTATCCACAGTCTCATCTGGAATCTGGCCCAGGAGGTGAAATCGGGGTTGTCCTCGCATTCGAGATTCTGCTTGCCCGGCGGGGAAAAATGTTTTTTGAGCCTGTATCCGTAGCCGATGAAATATTCGAGGCCGACCGAATCCTGCTCCGAGACCCTGACCTTGTCCAGTCCCGCGAGGCGATTGTCGTATTCCGGAATTCCTCTTCCTTCCGCGACATCAAGAGCGTAGGAATACATCATGGCGCTTTCCCTTGTGAAAGGCATGAAGCCGGGGTATTTCTCCAGTTCTGCGCAGAAATGGTAGTATCTTGCGAAATATGCGCAGACGACGACGGCGGCGAACAGTGCTACGTGCGCCAAAATTCGTGCGGTTCTGGATTTTAATGCATTGTTCATCAGAATTCTTTTCTGATACGGGATGAAAGTATCCCCAGCTCCTCTCTGTATTTGGCCACGGTTCTTCTCGCCACCGGCAGTCCCTCCTTCTTGAGCATATCCGCTATATCCTGGTCTGAGAGCGGCCTGCCAGAATCCTCTTTCTTTATCATATCCTGTATTTTCTTCATCACGCTTCTGTTGGAGAGCTCCTCTCCGCTATCGGACTGGAAGCCTGGCGAGAAGAAATATTTGAGTTCAAATAGTCCGGAGGGTGTCTGCATGAACTTGTTTGATATCGCCCTGCTGACCGTAGTCTCATGGATGTCAAGCTTGTCCGCCACCTGCTGCATTGTGAGCGGTTTGAGAAATTCGACCCCCTTTTCGAAAAAATCATATTGTGAATCAAGGATTATGTCGGCGATCTGCCGTATCGTCTCCTTTCTCTGGTCCACGCATCTTATTATGTTCTTCCCCTGGAGAATTTTGTTTTTTATGTATTCCTTGGCATCGGGAGGAAGGCTGGGATCCTCCAGCATCTTGAGATACTTTTCCGATATTCTGATCCTGGGAAGAGTGTCGTTTTTGGGCTGGACAATGTATTCCTCACCCTTTTTCTCCACCACGAGCTCTGGTACGATAAATACCGGACTTTCGGAAGACAACAGAGATCCCGGATACGGATTGAGGGAACGGATTTCTGCCAGGATTTTTTCAAGCTTGTCCATGGAAACACCTACTTTCCTGGCCACAAACGGCAGTTTGTTTGAGCCCAGCTCGTCAAGGTAGTGCTCCACAATCTCCGCCGCCTTGGAGTTTTTCCTGCCCTTTGCCCTGAGCTGTAGAAGAAGGCATTCCTTGAGGTCTCTCGCCCCTATCCCTGGGGGCTCGAATCCATGCACAATCTTGAGAGCCTTCTCCATTTCCTGCACCGAGACCATCCCCACAGTGGCAAGATCCTTCAGGTTGCTTCTCAGATAACCCCGCTCATCTATGCTGCCGATGATGAGTTCCGCCAGTTCCTCTGTTTTCGGGTCGCATTCCAGGAATCTGAGCTGTTCAAGGAGCTGCTCCTGGAGCGAGAGTTCCTCTGTTATGGAGTCATAATAGTGTTTTCTTTTCTCATCGTCATCCGGTGCTGCGGGTCTGAAGGAATGGGATGGGGGAAGATAGTTCTGCCAGGACTCTGCGAGCTGGACAAGTTCCGCAAGTTTCTCGTCCTGATCGCCTCCATCCTGCTTGTTTCGTTCGCCGGCATCCTCGTCGGAGTCATTCTCGGCAAGAAGTTCGTCACCAAGCGGCGCCTCCTGCTCGAGCACCGGGTTCTGAGCGAGCTCCTGTGTGATTTTAGCCTGTAGTTCAAGCAGGGGCGCCTGCAGAATTTCAAGGGACTGAATCTGCTGGTGGGTTATTACCTGTTCCTGCTTGAGCTGCTGGGTTTGCTGTAATGTCTGTTCAACCATATTGCCGAAACTTTGTTCCGCTGATCCGCGGCTCAAATCCTTTGATAATATTTACAAGCCTACAATATAATGCATTTAAATCCGTTTTTAATTTAAATATCATAAATATAGTTTATTTTATCGTTTTCTAAATCGGAGTTCGAAACGAAAAATCATGAAATCGCTTGGCATCACAGTTTTGGGAAGCGGAAGCCGTGGAAACTCTATCCTTCTCCATTCGGCGGACGAGGGGATACTCATCGATGCCGGGTTCAGCCGCAAGGAAATTATCGCCAGGATGCTGAAGAGCAATGTCTCCCCGGAAATAATAAAGGCCATTTTAATCAGCCACGAGCACGGAGATCACATAAGTGGAGCCAAGCTTCTCGCCGACAACTTCGGAATTCCGACATACGGGACATCTGAAACGCTGAAGCATCTCCATGTCTATGAGAAACTTGGCAGAGATGTAAGGATTTTCGAGAGCGGATCCGTCTTCAACGTCGGCTCATTCGAGATCAGGCCATTCTCCGTTCCACACGATGCTGCGGACCCTGTCGGCTTCGTCGTGACATGTCAACGGGTAAAAGTGGGCATCGCCACGGATATGGGGCATCTGAGCGCCCTCTGCCTGAAAAGGCTTTCAGGTTGTGACGCTCTCATCATCGAGAGCAACCACGATGTCGAGATGCAGAAAAATTCCGAGCGTGCCATGCATCTTAAGAGGAGAGTGCTCGGAAAACACGGGCATCTGAACAACGACGATGCCATGTCCGCCCTCCCCCACCTGATTTCGAGGAATACAAGATTCCTCTGTCTTTCGCATCTGAGCTCGGAATGCAACAGCCAGGAACTTGTGAGAAAATTAGCCGAAAATAAACTGGCGGAATTGAATCGCCCTGATATATTACTTTCGATTGCAGACCAATTAATCCCTCTTCCGACAGTGTGGATGAATCCGTCTGAGCCTGAATTGTGTGTTTTTTAGTGGAGTACAATCTTGGACAGCGAAGATAAAAAAAATACTGGAGACAGCAAGACTGGGACAACGGCAGACAAACTGGCCACATCCCTGTCCTCCATCGCTCCCTTCGAAAGGAAGCCTGAAAGAAAGGACGGCTCCGGTGTCAGGAAACTGCCCAGCCCCTCACCGCACGAGGGAAGCACAGTAAAATATATTTCGGACGATGACGTGTCCTCGGAGACAATTTCGATCAAACGCTCAAGCCTGCTCAAGGACCATGAAAAAAGGATCGAGCTTCCCGGGGAAAAGAAGGAGGAGTCCGCGACTGAAGAGACTCCGTCGAAAAGGCAGGTCAAAATATTTTGCTACAACTGCTCCCAGAAACTGGATCTGACCGAGCTGGAGCCCTTCGGGCGAATTGAATGCCCTTCATGTTCCGCCCAGCTCATAGTTCCAAAATGGTTCGACAACTATCTGCTGGAGGAGCCGGGAGGCGTGGGAGGCATGGCCACCGTGTACAGGGCGCTCGATCTGACACTCGACCGTGAAGTTGCCATAAAAGTGCTGAGCCCGGATGTTGCGGTCAAAATAGAAAGGAAGAAACTCTACCTGCACGAGGCCAGGACAGCCGCGACACTCAACCACTATGCAGTCCTGCCGATATACACCTGTGGAGAATTCGAGGAACAGCCATATATCGTGATGCAGTTCATGGAAGGCGGCTCGCTAGACAGGAAACTCGAACAGATGGGGACGGAAAAAATTCCCGTTGGCGATGTGGTGAAATGGATTTCCGATGTGGCGGAGGGACTTGACAATGCGAGAAGACATGGAATCATACACCACGACATAAAGCCCGCAAATCTTATGCTCGACAGGGACGGGAATGTAAAAATTGGAGACTTCGGGATTGCGCAGGCGATAAGGAATTTCGAATCAAAGGACATTGATGAAATAACAAGGCTCTGGTCGAGCCCGCATTTTGTCAGCCCCGAAAAAGTCAGCTCCGGGAAAGAGGATCACCGCGGAGACATATACAGTCTTGGCGCCACATTCTACAACATCATCACCGCCCATACGCCGTTTGACTTGGATGACATCAACCAGCTTGTCTCGTTCAAACTCAACAACGATCCGCCGGATCCCAGGAAACATAGGATCGAGATCCCAGAGTCCATCGCCCATCTCATCGTGTCAATGATGGCAAGGACTCCCGAGCTGAGGCCAAGCTACAGGGACATAATAACACTGCTCACATCTTTCGTCAGAAAATCGGAAATCATGGACAAAAAGATAAAGCAGACCAAGAAAAAACAATCCGATAAAATCCCAGTCCTGCCCAGGAAAAATCCGTCCGCGCCCTCGACACCGCACGGAGCCATCCCCACCCCGGCAATAGATTCGCACAAGAAATCATACGGGGCGATGATCGCCCTCTCTATAATCGCCGCAATATTCATTTTCGCCATCTGTTATATGATGAAACAAGATCCTGTGAAAACAAGTGATCCAACACCTGTCCAGAGCCATCCATCGCCTGTGGCCAACTATGAGGACTATCATCAGAATATCACAGAAATGCTTAAAAAGGGCTACTGCAAGGAGGCCTTGCTCATCGCAGAGAAGAGGATCACTGATGCATCAAGCCCCATTGAGGCAAGACTTCAGGCGGCTGTACAGCTCGCATTCGCCACATATCTCAAAAACGACGGCAACGCGAGAAACATCTGCCAGATAGCGGCGGAACAGCTCTCAGTGGCAGGTGCCAATGAACGCAGCCCTCTACTGGCGATAGTCAAGTATCTCGGCAGTCCGAATGTATCCTCCGAAACTCTGCTCTCCCAGGTTTCAGGCCGATCAGAGGAGAAACTTCTGGCGGTGATCGCAATATTTCTGAAGACACTCTATGACAAGTCCGGCGAGATCGAGGTACTCAGGACATCGAAAAATCTAGGCATCATCAGCCAGGAGGCAAAGCCGGAATTCTGGGGTAGCGCATTCAGAGACAGGA
Source organism: uncultured Lentisphaerota bacterium (assembly GCA_903872565.1). Lineage (GTDB taxonomy): Bacteria > Verrucomicrobiota > Lentisphaeria > Victivallales > GWF2-50-93 > CAIQLG01. Next base: position 8,713 of record CAIQLG010000411.1, read on the forward strand.
TACAGATTTGGCAGGAATGGATCAACTACGGATCCGGAAAACCCGAGGGACTTGAACCCCTCATCAAGGAGAACAAATACAATCCTAAGGCGGAAATCAAGCCCAAAACGAGCAACGTTGCAGCCACCAGGGAACAGGATCCATGGAAAACACAAGCCGTCAAATCCAGAAGCGATGTTGATTTGTCGAGCCTGAGCGTGGGCTGGCTGGAAAAAAACAGGAAGTTCGCATCTCAGAGGCCACGTCCAGCCAACTTTGATTTCACAGACGACATGGTTAACAGCTATCTGGGCTCGCTTGACAAGGACAGGGCTGCCACCGAAGCTGCAAGGCTGCAAATTATAAGAAGCATCAAGAGAAATTTATGCGCCTGCATGATGAGGATGAACTATGAGAATAGCGAAATCATTCTCAAGGGCGGGAAGAAATTTACGGGAGATGTGAAAGCAAATGACAAATATCTTTCGATAAGGCTGAAGAACGGCAACCACCAGCGGCTGAGTTGGTCCGAAATTGATTTCATGCAGATGGTGAAATTCCTCGAGTACTTCGCCAAGATAAGGGAGAGTGCCTTCGGCGGGGAAACGGACAGCGAGTCACAAAGATCCTATGACAGCGCAATGGAATACCTCAGAATCGGGCTTCTTGCCGACTGGTACGGCAACTACTCCGTGGCGGTGGAATACACAAGGAAGGCTGTCAGCATGAACCCGAAAGTGGAACCGGAAGCGATAAAATATATATTGTATTGAAATTCAGATGACCAATGTTGAAATACTGCTTCTGGCGATCGCGCTGTCAATGGATGCGCTCTCCGTCTCCATCGCTGGAGGCATACAGATCAGGAAGGTGCGAATTTCGCACGCATTCAAGATGGCATTCTTCTTCGGGTTCTTCCAGGCACTCATGCCTGTTCTCGGCGCCGTCGCGGGAACATATGTCAAATCATACATTACAGAATTCGACCACTGGATTATTTTCGCGATCCTCGCATTCATCGGGGGAAAAATGATCTACGAGTCAAAGTTCATGAAGAAAGATGAGAAAAAAAAGGACTCCGACCCAACCCGATTTAAAATACTCCTCCTGCTCGCAGTCGCCACAAGCATGGATGCGCTTGCAGTCGGGCTTTCGCTCTCCTTCATGATGGTGATGGGCAGCATACTGCTCACGGCCGCATTTATCGGGACAGTAACTTTCATCCTTTGCTTCGTGGGCGTACTCCTCGGAAATCTGGCCGGGCATTTCTTCGAGGACAAGATCGAAATCGCTGGTGGCCTCATTCTCATAGGTGTCGGCGCAAAAATCCTGCTGGAGCATATCGTAGCATAGGACAATTTTCTATTAGAGAATATGTCCTATGCCCTAATCGGAAATTCAGAGTTCCTGATCCGCTGAAAATAATAATGTCTCAAAATCCCACCCCTGGGAGGAATTTTCATTCAGATTTCCCGGCTGCAACCCTTTTTCGCCACAACCCCCTTTTCCACATCGCCAGAGCTATTGAAGCCAGGAGTCAGGAAATCTGAAATTGTTAGATTTCATATATGATAGTAATATATCACATATCATTAGAGCTTCTATAGGGTTGCAATAATTGTCTCAGAACCATAATTGTAATCAATAAACATATAATTATAGGATGGCAGTCAAACAATTATGAAAGATAATACACAGTCCTGCAGCGAACAAGAACAGATTCGAGCAGTTCCCTGGCTTCTGGCTTCTAACGTATTAAGCAATTTTTTCTGCATCTGGACTTTTGGAGGATCGATCTTCCTGCTGTTTCTCAACGAACTGGGGCTTGCTAAAGGACAGATCGGAATGCTGCTTTCACTATTCCCTTTTTGCGGCTTGCTGGCGTTGGGCTTTGCCCCGATGGCGGCACATCTGGGAAGAAAGCGTGTTTTCATACTATGCAGCGGGCTTCGGAATTTTGTGATGGCGCTGCTCCTTCTGCTGCCTTTGATAATAACCGCCGCCGGAAGCAGGGTGGCACTATTCTTTCTCTTTGCGGTGATCATCGTCTTCGCATTGCTCCGCGCCATATCCGAGACGGCATCTTGCCCATGGGCGCAGGAGTACGTGCCCAACCGCTTACGGGGCAGGCTTGGCGGCATAGGCACGGTACTGAGCACCATAGGCGCATGCATAGCCATATGGCTGGCCGGACAGGCTATTGGTCACTGGACTGGATTGACGCCATTCATGGTGCTGATAGCGGCCGGTTGCGTCCTGGGTTTTCTGAGCGTAGTCTTCATGGTCAAGGTGCCTGGAGGAGAACCATGCATTGAGTCAGAAACCACCAACGCCCACAGAGCTAACATGATAAAAGCGCTGAAGGACAAGAACTTCGTTGCCTTCCTGGCTGGGAGCGGATGCATGATATTCGGAAGCATAATATTCGCCAGTTTCCTGCCTCTTTATATCAAGGATCATATGGGTGTCCCGTCAGCTACCATTGTCATGCTGGATAGCGTGGCACTGCCTGGCGCTGCACTGTCCGGCATACTCTCGGGCTGGGTGGCGGATCGTTTCGGCAGTCGTCCTGTTTTGATGCCCGCCATGGCGTTGTTCGTGCTAATCCCGCTGGGCTGGCTCTTGCTGCCACAGCAGACTCCGCACGCCGTGGCCTGGTGCGCAGCACTGTACATCCTGTCCGGGGTCGCCTCCAGCGGGATAGGCATCGGCTCAAGCCGCTTGCTTTCAAACGGAGTGATCCCTCTGCAACGCAATACGGCATACTGGGCCATTCAGTATGCCTGGAGCGGAGCTATCGGTGGATTGGCCGTGCTGCTCACCGGCGCCATGCTGACAGTCTGCGGCGGATGGAAAACCAGGGTTGGCGCCATGACGTTGGACGGGTTCAGCCTGCTGTTTCTCCTCGCCCTGGCACTGCTGGCGGCGGGATGGTGCTTCTTTGGACGGGTAAGGCCAGACGACCAGTATACGACACGGATAGTGGCGAAACAATTGATGAAGTCTGTGGTTCCGCATCGGCTGATCTACAGTTTTTCATTTAAATAAATTCACATTATGAATTTATTTTCCATGAAAAACTATAGAAGGCGAAAGAATTCCGTGCTATTTTAATTCCATAGAAAAGGTAGCAAATATATAGGGAGCCAGCATGGAAATTCTTTCAGGAGTGTTTACTAGCACACAAAATATGTTCGACGGCACGGCAGGTACCTGCAACTTGTTCAAACGGAGTTGTCATAATGAATCAAGATTATGAAAAAATCCGTGATCTAGCCAGGATCTATGCAGAGATAGCCATGCAACCGGTCAATGAATTGCGGCGTGTCGGCTGGCGGAGGATTAATGATCTTGAGAGAAACGTACGTCCCATGGCTTGGATTAATGAGGAGCCATGGCAGGAGTTGAACTGCGATGGTTCATTGACGCCTACATGCCGCGATCCTTATCTGCGGACGGTTGAAGATTTCCTGCGTAAAACAATATATAGCTGGAATCGCTTTCCTGTCGATCTGATCGTTGATCCGTTCCTGACGGTGAAAAAGGTGACAAGCTTCGATGAATGCTGCGGACTGAGAGTCAAGGAGGATATTATTGGTGATAGCGGTGGAGGCGGCATAGTTTCGCATGGCTACATCACCCAGTTCGCGAGCGTTGATGATGTCGAAAAAATCCGTATGATTGAAATTGTGTACGATGAAGCCGAAACTATGCGCCGATTCGTACTGCTGCAGGAAATCTGCCAGGGCATCGTTGAAGTCCGCCTTGGTGGTCAAGGATTCATCCACTTCACTCCCTGGGATAAGATTGCCATGTGGTATAATCCGATGGAAATCATGACCGACCTCATTCTTAAACCGGAGCTGATGCACGCAATTGTCGGCCGCTATACCGATGCCATGCTGTATCAGCTGGATCAGCTGGAAGAACAAAACATGCTGTGCTTGTGCAATGACAATCAGCGAATTGGCTCGGGAGGGCTAGGTTATGTGTCGGATTTGCCTGGAGATGGATATGATGAAAATCATGTTCGCCCATGCAATCAATGGGCTAATGCCATGCCACAGATATTTTCGGATGTCAGCCCGGAAATGCATGAGGAATTCGCATTGCAATATGACCGCAGGTGGCTGCAGCGTTTCGGGTTGAGCTATTATGGCTGCTGCGAACCTTTGCACAATAAGCTTGAAATCCTGAAGTCCGTGGGGAATTTGCGCAAAATATCTGTAAGCCCTTGGGCAAACATAGAAAAAATGGTTTCGGAGGTAGGCGGCAAATATGTGTTATCCGTCAAGCCATCCCCGGCATGTTTTGCCGAAGATTCCTGGCGTGAGGATCAGGTGCGGCGCAATCTGCAACGGCTCTTCGACATGACCCGGGGACTGCCTACGGAATTCATCATCAAGGATATCAGCACCTGCCGCAATGATGTGTCGCGCATTACCAGCTGGTGCAATATGATCAGTGAAATTATAGAACGTAATTAAAAAACTCCTATCTGCCTTTCGTCAGATGCCGTTCCATCAGCGCCTCGCATGCTGTTTCTCCCGTGATTTAAGCCACAAAACAGTAAAAACCTTGATTTTTCATTTTATTCTTATTGAAAACTATTATCAGATAAGATATAATTTGATTACCTAGGCAATTAATCTAGCCCAATCAAGGCGAGGCAGGTTCGAATATGGCGACAACAATGAAGGAAATAGCTGCCCTGGCAGGAGTGTCACGGCAGGTGGTATCAGCGGTGCTTCGCGGCAGCCGTACGGTCAAGTTTTCCCAGAAGAGGCGGGAGCAGATCCTTGAACTGGTAAAAAATATGAATTACCGTCCCAGCATTCCTGCAATGATGCTCAACGGTAAACCGACCAGGACAGTAGGTTTTCTGGTTACACACATGCATCTGCCAATATTCCAAGAATTGGTAAATGGGCTTGCCCTGACACTTGCTGCAAAGAATTACCGCTTATATCTACTTCCAGTCCATACAACGCGGCTGGAAGTAGAGACCATAAACGATTTCATACAACATGGTATCGACGGATTTCTTTATCACAGCAGCATGGAAGAAATAAGGCAGGAAAACTATAGCATTCCGATGCTGTCAATCATGGGCGGCAGCGATAAGTTTGACATTGCGGTTGATTCGGAATACGGGCAATACCTGGCTGTCAGGCATCTGCTGGCACATGGACACAGAAAGATATCATTCATCGGCAATAACTTAAACTTCCAGCATGGGAAAACAGCTGGTTACCGGAGAGCTCTTCTGGAGGACAATATAAAGCCTGAAGACAAATGGATCATCAGTCTAAAATGGAATTCTGAATTTGCATCGCAAATAGAACGGCTTATAAAAAGAGACAACGTTACAGCATTTGCCGCAAACTGTGATTTCATAGCTGTCCGCCTGATCAGCTATCTCCGCAACAATGGCATAAAGGTGCCTGATGATATTGCTGTAACAGGGTTTGATGGCGACACATATGCCAACTCCTGCGATTGCCGTATTACCACAATAGTCCAGCCGATGCAGGAGCTTGCCCGCCGGAGCATTGACCTGCTGATGAAGAAAATAGAGGGGAAAAAACTTGGCCTGCTAAGTAAACCTGTACTTTTAAAGCCGACACTGCATCTGGGAGACAGTTGCGGATGCCATGTTCCTAAAAATAAAATCATCTACTGGGAAGGTTTCCCGCCAACCATTGAAAATATGAACAATTTCATGAAGCCATTACCAAGGAAACTCTTATGACAAGGAGATCTATATGAATCTTGAAATCGTAGACGGACAAACAGGTTTCATGAGTACAGATGAGGAAAAAGCAGAAAAGCGCAGCGCAGGAAACCGGAATGCTGCATCTGACGAGCTTGGTCACATGAAAGGAAACTTGTTGCGTATTAAAGGCTTTACTTTAATCGAACTTCTGGTGGCTGCGCCCGGCGTAGTTCTGGATCGCATCGCGATTCAAACGAAGACGAGAGCACATTCGACCAAGTTCACCTTGATCGAATTGCTCGTGGTGATTGCAATCATCTCCATCCTCATGGCGATGTTGTTGCCGGCGTTGAAAAAAGCCAGGGATATGGCTAAATCCATCAGTTGCCTTGGGAATTTCCGCCAAATTGGTTTGGCGGCCGCAAATTACAGCAGTGACTATGGCTACGCTGTCACATATCGCAGGCCGCACTGGGAGACACTATGGTATGACGAGCTTATGCCCTACCTTACCGCTTCAAAGACAAGCGTGCCTGGTCAAACAGGGGACAAATACCATTGCCCCTCGGTCTCGGAGTCTGACGGCATAACTTTTACTGTTGGATGGAATAACAAGATCACAGACCCAAACCTTGACTGGACTCCCCTCCGTGCAAAATATATCAAAGGGCCTTCTTTTCCACAGCCATCCAGGCTGATGATGTCCGGAGACGCTTATGGTGTGGCTTTAAATGACGATTTCTTCACGTGCAATTTGTCCCTGTGGCCACTCCGCTTGAGCCATAGTCGAGGATCGAACCTCCTCTACGGCGATCTTCATGTCAAATGGTGGAAATTCAACCAGGCAGAAGATCGGAGTCTATTTTGGTATATGGGGCCAGAACAATAATTCAGAAAGAGCTAAGGAGATGCATCACGGAGAATTTCCAACTTGCCCCTCTGCGGAGAGATTACGTTGATGCATAGTTTAGTGAATATTTACAACAAGAAAGGAATAGCAGATGCACCCCTTGAATCTCAAATTGGATGTCTGTCCACAGGAGCTACGGCACGGCTTGACGGAGATTGCCGCAGAATGGCCGCGCCAATTCACCACATCAAAAAAAGCGCTGGCGCTTGAGTTTGAGCATTGCGAAACATTCCGCAGAGGCGGAATATCGGTAACTTTTAACGGAACGAAGATCAAAGTCCGTTACGGCAGAAGAATTGACGCTTTCCGCGCATTGGGACGGCTGCTTGGCCAAGAGAATCCGCAGGACTTCGCGGAGACAGCGAAGTTCGATCTGCTTGGAATTCAGTTCGATGTCTCACGCAACGGTGTCCTCACTGTAGAAAGCGTGCGTACGCTCCTGCGCCGATCTGCCCTCATGGGCATAAACGCAGCCGTACTCTATGCGGAAGACACCTATGAGGTTCCAGGCGAACCTTTCTTCGGATATCTGCGTGGACGCTATACCTGCGATGAGATGAAGGGGCTGGACGATTATGCCGATGCACTGGGGATCGAGATGTTCCCGAACATCCAGGCACTGGCGCACTTGAGCCAGATTCTCCAGTGGCCCGCCTATGCAAAATACCAGGACACGGATCAGGTGCTGCTCGCCGATGACGAGAAAACTTATGCGCTTCTGGAGAAAATGATCACTGCCGCGAGTGCCCCATTCCGATCCAAGCGCATACATCTGGGAATGGATGAGGCACATGGCATAGGCTCTGGACGCTACAAGGCCATTCATGGCGAAACTCGCCCCTTCGACATTCTAAACCAGCACCTGTCCAGGGTCCGTGAGATCTGCAAACGGCAAGGGCTGAGACCGATGATCTGGAGCGACATGTATTTCCGTCTCGGCTCTGAAAAAAATGAATACCTTGACCCGTCCACAAAGATCCCGCCGGAGGTTGTAGCAAAAATCCCGAAGGACGTGCAACTCGTGTACTGGGACTACTACCATCACGATGTCGAGTTCTATCTGGAATGGATTGAACGACACCGTGCGCTCGGTTCTGATCCGGTGGTGGCGCCTGGAATCTGGACATGGGGGCGTTTCTGGGCGGCCATGCCATTCACATTGTCAACTGTAGACCCATGCATGCGGGCATGCAAACAGTCTGGAATCCGTGAAACATTTATAACTACCTGGGGCGATGACGGAATGGAATGCGATCTGTTCTCCGCCCTCCCGGGAATGCAGTTCTTTGCCGAACATGGCTACAGTGACAACATAGACCAGAATCTGTTGAGGGCTAACTTCCGGGGTTCCTGCAATGCCGACTACGACGACTGGTGCAAGGCATCGGAGATTGACTCCGTTCCGTCACTCAAGGATCCTTCGCATAGCCTCACCAATGCAAGCAAGTGGATACTGTGGCAGGATATATTCCTCGGTCTAATGGATCCGCAACTCGATGGCTATGCTCTCAGGAAAGATTATGAAAAGCTGGCAGACTTCCTGACGGCCGCATCAAAGAAGTCACCGCTTTCGCGACGGCTCCTTTTCCCGGCCCGGATAGCGCGGTCTGTCGCCATCAAGTCTGAACTTCGCCGTAATATTGTTGCCGCGTATGTTGCCGGAGATAAAAAAATGCTGGTGAAACTGTTGGAAGCGGACGTTCCCGATCTTCGCAGGTCCGTGGATGAACTTTGGAAGACACACCGTGAAATGTGGCTTGCCACGTATAAGCCATTCGGTCTGGAAGTCATCGAACGTCGCTATGGTGCCCTGCGTACACGGATGGAGAGCTTCGAGGCGCGACTGAAGGCGTATGTGGAAGGAAAAATCCAATCCATCCCAGAATTCGAGACAAAGCTGGAGAAAATAATTGAGACAGCACCGGGCTATCTCCCTAATGTTGATTACGCCCGTGTTTCAACGGCCAGCACAATTAAATAGACTGTTACAGGAGCAATTCCAGTTTATATATTACGTTTGAAGTGAAATTTATCCTATGGGAAAATTAGAAAATAAAAAACTGAAAGGTGGAAAACGATGAGAAAGGAAGGTATGAAAATGAAGAAGATTTTGTTGTCATCAGTGCTGCTGCTTGGGGCTTTGTGGGCGGGGGCGGCTCCGGTAGAGCTTCTGAAGGACGGGAAAGCGGTGGTCGAGATTGTACTCGCAAAGGATGCGAACCAGGGCATGAAGCTCGCCGCAGAGGATTTGCGGTTTTACCTTGGAAAGATCTCGGGCGCGGAATTGAAAATTGTGAATTCTCCCACGCCCGATGTGAAAAACCAGATCTATGTCGGCGAGAGCGAGTTCACAAGGAAGCTCGGATTCACGCCCGCAAAATTCGACAACAGCGGATTCGAGATCGTGGCCAAGGACAATTATGTGATCCTCTCCGGCATCGACCGGATCAGAATTAACTCTCCGTGGGACTTGAAGAAGTGGCAGGACTTCTGCGGCGAAAAATTCACATATACCCAGTTTGGCTTTGGTGTCGGCGTCAAGGGTACTCCATGCACTCCGCTGGGCATCAATTACGAGGATGACACCGGAACGTGGTATGCCGGATCCGAACTGCTTGAGCAGCTCGGGGTCCGCTTCTACGCGCCCTATGAGAATGGCACCGTAATCCCGGAAATGAAAGATGTCTCGGTCGCCGAACAGCATCTCAAGAGTGAAGCGGCCTTCGCCACGCGCGGCTGGTGTTATTACAACGCGATGCGCAGCGACAAGGACGGCATCGCATGGCTCAAGCGTCTGAAAAACGGGTGCAACTATCTGACGTTCGGCGGTCACACGACATGTGCTATTTTCGCATCAAAAGAACAGCAGGAGCTGCATCCCGAGTACCTGGCCTGTGATTCAGACGGCAAACCTTATTCCGGATATCCGGCTGGACAAGGCATGCCGCGTTTCGGAAACCCGGATTTCCGCAAGGCGAGCGTAATTCTTATGAACAAGCTTTTTGAAGCGGATCCTGAGTTGACCTACGTCTCGCTGGGACAACCGGACGGCGGTATAAAAATCGACTATCGCGACATCGGCCTTTATGGGAAGGAGGGCGACTCCATGGCGCAACGAATACCAAATTGCTACTGGGATTACACCGTTTTTCTGGCGAAGGAACTGAAAAAATCGCATCCCAACAAATTTCTAATGTATATGGCTTATGGAGACACGAAGATGCTGCCCACGAACATGAAGAGCGACGATCCCGACAATATAATCATGTTCTTTGCGCAGGGGTACAGCGCTTACAACGCGATCAAATGCACTGCCAAGGTGGACCGCGACGAACGCCACAAATGGGTTGACGCCGTGCGACAAAAGAATCAGGGGGGAGGCAAATCTTCAATATGGGACTACTACCTGTATTACGCTTCTCCGAACTGCCCGCGCTACCCTGTGTTTTTCACCGAATCGCTGCAGGAGGAAATGCAGGAGTATCAGCCCTATGCGAGCGGTAAATTCATCGAACTCCAGCCTGAATGGCAGGCCAACGGCCCCAAATGCAAGGATGGATTTCGTATCGGCGTGCCGGCGATCATGCATCTGATGATATACTGGCAGAACAAGCTTTTATGGAATCCCAACATCGACCGCAAAGCCATGCTGGAAGAGTACTACAAGCTGTATTTCGGGCCTGCCGCCGCCGAGATGAAGGAGTTCCACGAATTCGCGGAGGCTGTATGGTGCAGACAGGAATCCAGGAGCATCACCCAGTATCTCGGATTCCTCAAGCAGGCGGACGTTGACAAGTATTTTGAGATTCTTGCAAGGGCTCGTGCTAAAGCCGGCAAGGATACGGTCTACGACAAACGCATCGCGGCGATGGAAGAAGCCTATCAGCCGGTGAAAACGATCTTCCAGAATCTGGAGCGCAAGGGGCCGGATGTCCCAGCCCGCAATGTCCCGAATGACATGCCGCTTGACGGCGATGTCGCAAAATCCAAATACAAGGACGGCTGGTTCGAATTGCGCGACAAAATGACGGGAAACGTCATACAATCGAACCGCACCGAGGTCTGTATTGCCATGTCGGAAGATAAAACCGCCCTGTATGTCGCGGCCGTCTGCCACGAAAACAAGATGGACAAGATCAAGGCTGCCGCAAAACGGAACGATGATGCCGGGATCTTTGAGGACGATGTGATCGAGGTTTATCTCAACAGCCCCGAGTGCAGCTATTTCAAGATTGCAGTGAATACCAACGGTGCTGTCTTTGATGAGTCGACTGACGTTTCAATCATCGAGCGTGACACGCAATCGATTATGTGGAATCCCGGCATCAAGGCGGTTGTGAAGAAGTACGATGACCGCTGGACGCTCGAGATGAGGATCCCGACGAAGGATTTCGGCAAGACCGGCCCCACAAAACAGTATCCATGGGGCATACAGGTTGGCCGGACCCGTTGCGTGGAAGGCATGGAGTGGTCGTCATTGGGAACCGGTCCGGGGCCTTACGCGGCATTGACCGAGTGGGGCAATCTATGGGTGAAGTAGTCTAGTAATACCAAGTTGCAATCAAAAGACAAGGCGATGAGGTGCCGTGAAAACTACTGTAGCCGCCCCCACATGTCTCGCCGTAGCTTCCTTGCGTAGGCGGATGTTGGGGGCGAACACGGCCAACATCCTACTATGCCAAGGCTTCGTAGGACAGGTGGCCGTGGCTACAAAAAATCCACACATATTATTACTAGTCCACTGATTGCAAATTAGTATAATATTCAACCTCAAATAACAAGGAGAATGAAGGTGAGACAAGAAAGAACTCGGGTGTGCTTATACGGCTTTGTGCTATTGGCGCTGACATTTTCAGGCTGCGCAGTTTTCAACTTTGGCGAACCCAAATTCAGACTTCTTGATTCGTGGAAAAAGAGGTTGTATGGTTTTCAGTCACCGGACGATGCCGGTGCGAGCATCTTGTAGACCATTCGCAACTCCGTGCCAAGGTAGATGAACTCCGCGTCATTCAAGTGGA
>CAIQLG010000412.1 GCA_903872565.1 uncultured Lentisphaerota bacterium
GAGAACTGGCTGGTCTTGCTGGGCCACGACAGCGACTACACGCCTCCGATGCCTTTTTATGATCATAATAAGCATTGCGGGATCGGCCGTTCAAGCAACGAGGCTGAATATATGGCAAAAGAATGGGATCCGGATCTGGAGGCGCGTGCGCTTCAGCAGGGCACCAAAATCGCTGTCGAAAAATGGGGCTCGCCTTATCGTGATTTGTTCAGACAATACAGTCGCACGTTAGGCATTTGGGAAGCTGACGAGCGCGGCTCGCTAAACGCCGTGTATGCGTTTCTGCGTGATCAGGGTATCCGCTGGTATCTGCCCGGCGACCTGGGGGAAATCGTTCAGAAAAAAACAAATCTGGAACTTCCCAGGGTGGACAAGACCGTAGATCCGGATTTCGCGATGCGCTATTCGCGCCAGTATGGCAAAGATTGGTTTTGCGAGGGTAAGGATGAGATTCTCTGGCAGTTGCGCATGGGGTTCAATCGGGCGTCCGACGTCATCGGCAGCGCGTATGGGGTCGGTATCGCCCATGGCATATGCAACGTATTCGGACGGGCGGGAATGGAACACGAACACCCGGAGTATTTTGCGAAGAAAGGGGACGGAACACTGGATGTCAGGCGGCCCTGTCTTTCTTCGCAGGGGCTCCTGGAGTCAAACGTCAAGTACATCCGTGCCCTCTTTGACTTCTACGGCGAGCCGATGGTCTCGGTCATGATGCCGGACGGCTACGCGACAACGTGCCAGTGCGAACTCTGTAGGAACAAGGGGACGCCGGAGCGGGGGATGTCTGGCTTTGCCTCGGACTATGTATGGGACTACGTCAACCGCGTCGCCCAGGAACTGTACAAGACGCATCCGGATAAAAAGATAAATTGCTGTGCCTATGGCGGTTACCGCCTGCCGCCGACCAAGATCGAGCAATTGAGCCCCAATATCGTTGTTGGGCTGACCCAGGCTCGCAGTCGTGACTTCAACGACTACTCAGATCCCAAGCAAAAAGAGCAGACACTCAGCCTCCGCCAGGAATGGCTGAAGAAGTTACCGAAAGGTCACACTCCCTTTTTTACTTACGACTACTATCTGGACGGCTTCAAAGCTTCGTTCATGCCCCCCGTGTTCTTTCCGCACACCATTGCTGCGGACCTGCACGCGCTCAAAGGCATATCCCTTGGAGAGTACATTGAGACCTATTCAGGCGGTGGGAGTAAATCTCTGGGCCAGGACTTAGGAGTCACGTATCTCAACCTGTACGTCTCGGCCCAATTCTGGTGGAACGCCGACCAGGATGTTGACAAATTGCTGGACGAATACTACAAGCTTTTCTACGGGCCGGCGGCCGTCGAGATGAAGGCGCTCGTAGACTATGGCGAAGCCAATATAGCTTCCTGGGATGGATCTTCTTTGGAAAAGAATGCCGACAAGGTCAAGATCGGGCAGGCCTTTACGTTGCTGGAGAAGGCGCAGGCGAAAGTCGCACCTGATTCGGTCTACGCCAAACGCATCGCGCTTATCGCAGACAACATGCGCCCTATGAAGGACATCCAGAATCAGCCCGCCGTCGTCCGCGGTCCCGTGCCAGAAGCGTCTGGGGTGACGCGTGAGGCGAAAGACCTCAAGCTGGACGGCAAACTGGATGACGTGTTCTGGCAGGGTCTTGAGTCGTATGAGCTTAAGGAACTGAAGGATGGACTGTCCGCCAAGTATCGGACCACCTTCAAGGTGGCCTGGGCCGGCGACAATCTGTATTTTGGGATCGAGTGCAAAGATGCCGCCCGGGCATCATTGGCCAAAGCCGTGACCCGGCATGACGACCTTGCGATTACTGAAGGCGAGGAAGTTGAAATCATCCTGGAAACACAGAATCATTCCTATTATCATCTTGCCATCAGCCCCGGTGGCGGACTGTTCGACGCCGATTGGAAGAATGGGCTCGATACACTATGGGAATCAAATGCGGAGCTGTCCACGCATGTTGACGGGGACACATGGAGCGCGGAGATCCGCATTCCGGTTGTGGATCCGATGCAGGAGAAGATCCAGCCCATGCTCTGCGTGACCGGAAACAAGCCGAGCGCATCCGCCCCGTGGTATTTCAATGTGTGTCGGCAAGGCTTCGGCGAGAAAGGACATGAAGCATCCGCCTTTTCCCCAACGGGCTCGGGCAGATTCCATGTGCCGCTGAAGTTTGGCAAGTTGTATATCAGGTAATTCAATCTTATGGGAAATTGGATTTCCGCGGGATGATTGAATGGTTGGGGAATTTGTAGCCACGGCCACCTGTCCTACGAAGCCTTGGCATAGTAGGATGTTGGCCGTGCAGACACCTCCAACATGGAGGCGGTTACATTAGTTTCCGCCGCGGCAGATTAAGTTTAACATAAAGGAAAAATGGAGGTTTTCAATGTCATACGAAATGACTAGGAAAATTAAAAAATCATTCACGCTCGTTGAGCTCCTGGTCGTGATTGCAATCATCTCCATCCTCATGGCAATGTTGCTGCCTGCACTTAAAAAAGCAAGGGACATGGCAAAACAGATCAGCTGTATCAACAATCTCAAGAATCTAGGATCTGCATGCACCTTCTACTCAATGGATTATAACAGCTGGATGCCGTCATCCATCTGGCAGCCGGGGGATTGGACAACAAAGTGGTTTGAATGGGA
>CAIQLG010000413.1 GCA_903872565.1 uncultured Lentisphaerota bacterium
CGTCTTCACGGCCGACACGGCCGTGGCTACAACTGTGGTATGCACTACAACAGCCGATCAAACGATGCAGTCGCCGATCAAACGATGTAGTCGCCCCTGTGTCAGGGGCGTCTTCACACGGCCGACACGGCCGTGGCTACAACAAAAGCCTTGAACATCTGGCTATGGTTTCATCTTATCTAAAAATAACCGCAGAAAAGATAAAAGAATACCTGAAATAATAAATGCATATGAAATGAAATAAAGAGTTTTATGCTTTTTATCTAAAAATGCTGTCCCAAAGCTGAAAAATATTTTTCTACGATAAAGAGGAAATCTGGCAAAAAAGAGAAGAAAAACACCAATAACCATTAGAATAAAGCAAAAAATATATGCCTGAACTGAATGGTGTAGGTACAACATTCCCATCATGCCTCCGAATATTGCTATTATTGGTGCAAGATACATGGAAACCATGAAAGGAATTTCAGATTTCATTCTTTATTTCATTCCTATAGCATCAGCCATTTTACCGAGCTTTCACACTGAAAACCGTGGTGTATCTCGGAATCATGGTTTTGCAGGTGGGATATTTTGCAGCCATGTAGTCTGTGAAGGATTTGGGATTTTCCCGGTTGCCGGCGAACATGTCGTAATGGGACGGAATGGTGAGCCCGAAATTCAGCGGGCCTGCGAGATCCGCAGCCTCCTGGAAGGTCATATTTCCTATGCAGCCGGTAGTATATCTCAGTGCATCTCTTCCATTTATCGGCAGAAATGCGAGATCAATTTTCCATTTTTTCAGTTTCGAGGCAAGCCCGTCATATATGCAGCAGTCCCCGGAATGATAAACGGTGACTCCTCCATATTCGATTACATATCCGAGGCAAGGGTAGAATCCAGTTTTCGGATCAGGTGCAAGAAATTCGTGTGCCGATGCCACTGCGCTTATCTTCACGGAGCAAATTTCCTTTGTTTCCGGATCGTTCATCCCGATAACCCTGTCCGCACTTACGCCAGTGGCTTCAATGACGTTCTTCTTTACAGCTTCCGGGATTGCGAATTTCGCAGATGGAGAGGCCTTCGCGATGGCAGGCCAGGCCGGTCTGTCAATGTGGTCGGAATGGTCGTGTGTTCCCAGGATGATGTGGGCATTTGTAAGTTCCTCCGGCTTAATGAACGGCGATATAAGCCGCTTATCTTTGTCCGAGAGATACGGATCAATGTAGATGATCCTGTCCTTGATTTTTATTATGAAGCTGTGCTGTCCGAGCCACCACGCCAGGACTTCGCCGGTGGCTGGAACGCTCCCATCGATTTCATTTATGAGATCCTTGCCGACTTTCATGTATGATCTCTTTTAGTTTTTCTTCTCAGGCCGGAAGATTGCCCCTCCAAGCGGAGGCAATGTCAGATTGAGGCTGAAGGGATGACTGTGGAATGGAACATTGTCGGTGTTGACGGCACCCTTGTTTCCGATTCCTGATCCTCCGTAGAAGCTGGCGTCGGAGTTGAAAAGTTCAAGCCATCTGCCCTCGAAGGGAACCCCAATCCTGTAGTCGTATCTGACGACCGGTGTGCAGTTCATCACTGTCAGAACCGGGTTTTTCCTGTTCCTGTCCCATCTGATATATGAGAGTACCGACTGCTTGACATCGCTTACGTCAACCCACTCGAAACCGGCCTGGACGAAGTCAGCCTCCCATAGGCTCGGGTTTTCGCGATAAGTCCTGTTGAGATCCTGCAGAGTTTTTTTCAGTCCTTTGTGGAGGGGGTACTTGAGGAGCGACCAGTCGAGCAGCTTCTTGCAGTCCCATTCGTTCCACTGTCCGAATTCAGAACCCATGAAAATGAGTTTTTTGCCGGGATGTGTCATCATATAGGTGTATAGAAGCCTGGCGTTGGCAAATTTCTGCCAGTAATCGCCGGACATCTTGTCGAGGATGGAGCATTTGCCGTGGACGACTTCGTCGTGGCTGAGCGGAAGTATGAAGTTTTCCGTGAACGCGTACCAGAGCGAAAATGTGAGTTTGTCGTGGTGATAGCTTCTGAAGACAGGATCTTTCTTGAAATATTCGAGGGTGTCGTGCATCCATCCCATGTTCCATTTGCAGGTGTATCCGAGGCCGTTGAGATAGACGGGTCTTGTGACTCCGGCCCAGGCCGTGGACTCCTCCGCTATCATAATGGTGCCTGGGAAGAGCTCGTTGGTGAGTTCGTTGAGTCTTTTCATGAAATTGATTGCGTCTATGTTTTCTTTGCCTCCGTATTTGTTCGGTATCCAGTCGTTTCCTTCCTTCGAGTAGTCGAGGTAGAGCATAGACGCGACGGCATCAACCCTCAAACCGTCTATGTGGAACCTGTCGAGCCAGTACAATGCGTTGCCTATCAGAAAATTGCGGACTTCGCTGCGTCCATAGTTGAATATGTATGTGCCCCAGTCCCTGTGTTCTCCCTGTTTGGGATCCATATGCTCGTAGAGGGAGGTGCCGTCGAAACGCCCGAGTGAGAATGCGTCTTTCGGAAAATGCGCTGGAACCCAGTCCATTATCACTCCGATGCCCTTCTGATGCATATAGTCCACGAAATATGCGAAATCCTCTGGTTTGCCGTGCCTGGCGGTCGGCGCATAATATGCGGTTATCTGATATCCCCAGGACTGGTCGAGCGGGTGTTCAGATATTGGAAGAAGCTGAATGTGGGTATATCCCATCTCGAGAACATATTCGGACAGCTTGTGCGCAATTTCGCGGTAGTCGTGGAAGTCGCTGTCGTTCGCAGGATCTGTTTCCCTGAGTCCTCCTCCTCCCCAGGAGCCGAGGTGGACTTCATATATGTTCATGGGTCCGTCGAGCCAGCTTGTGGATTTCCTCTTGGCCATCCAATTGCTGTCGTTCCAGAGGAAAGGTTCCCCTGAGGTCACCACGGCGGCTGTCTTTGGCCTTAGCTCTGTCCTGTATGCGTAGGGGTCGAGTTTCAGAAAAACATCTCCATTGCGCGCCCTGATCTCGAACTTATATATGTCTCCCTGGACAAGGCCGGGTATGAATATCTCCCATATCCCGGACGATCCGATTGATCTCATCATATGGCGCCTTCCATCCCAGCAGTTGAAATCGCCGACCACTGATACGCGTTCCGCGCTTGGTGCCCAGACCGTGAAAAGGACACCTTTGACAGTGCCATAAGTTTTGGGGTGAGCCCCCATGAATTCGTAAATTCTGTGGTGTTCGCCCTGGTTGAAAAGGTGCTGATCTAGTTCACCAACTCCAGGCAGGAAGCAGTACGGATCTGCCGATTTGAAAGAGGTTCCGTCCTTGAATTTTTTCTCCACCTCGTATCCGAAATGCTTTTCCGTACCGGAAAATTCAATTGCGAAAAGACCGCCATCGTGGATTTTCTGCGCCTTGACAGCTTCCTTTTTTTCGGTAATTATGATCACTTCCTCCGCCATCGGATCAAACACCCGTATGACGAGAGACTTGTTTCCCGGACAGTTGTGCATCCCGAGAACAGAATGCGGATCCGTATGTCTTCCCCCGAGAAGTTTGTCGAGACTGTTTTTATCTGGCAGAAGGTGTTCTGACATCTATGCCCTCCATTTGTAAGAAATTCTATATTTCCAGAATATAACTTCCAGACAGCATCTTGTCAAGAGGCGGACTGATTTCCGATATAAAGAATTAAAAATAGTCAGAAAGAAGCTATGAGGGATGGGAATTTTTCAGAAGAGGTAATCGAGAAAGCAGATAAATTCTGGCATTGTTTTCCAAGAAGAAAATTAATGGGCTCTATGCAGAATTTAGGGATGATCCCAA
Organism: uncultured Lentisphaerota bacterium; assembly: GCA_903872565.1. Lineage (GTDB taxonomy): Bacteria > Verrucomicrobiota > Lentisphaeria > Victivallales > GWF2-50-93 > CAIQLG01. The sequence continues at coordinate 3,798 of CAIQLG010000413.1, forward strand.
AATCAAATGGAAGGACGACTTGAAGAAGTTGCTGGAGATTTCATCGAATGAAAAGGCTGGCATGGATGAATAAGAAACCTGAGTTAATCGCGGGAGTGGGTGACCCCGCATAACCACGCATCCTGATTACTCTCGTGTTTTCACAAAAAACTGTTATGATGTTTTAAATTATGAATTGACGAAATAAATAAATAAAACGCTTGAATTAATTGTTTTTACAGATATACTATGTTTTAAACATGGTAAATGACTATATGTTTTTATTTTGAAAATAGATGAGAGCGATAATGATCTCAATAACGTTGGATCAGGCTGTAGACAAGCCGATTTATCGGCAACTTGCACAAGCATTTATAACGGAAATTCGTGAAGGCCGCCTAAGATCCGGAGAAAAGCTGCCTTCAGAGACTGACTTGGCGACTACATTGGCGATCAATCCTTACACGGTCAGTCGCGCGTATGAGGAGTTGGCGAAGCAAGGAGTTCTGATTCAGCGGCGTGGGTTGGGGACGAGGGTGGCGCCGGAAGCTTGGGAAGCCGTCGGGTTGGCCAGGGAATGTCGCCTGAGGAAGATCACGGTGGTCACTGGAGCTGGCGACTTGAGCGCCATTCCGAACTTCGAACGTTTCATTACCTTGGGTTTAATCGCGGGGCTTACCGAGGTGGCTGAAGCGGCGGCCGTGGAGGTGCGTTGGGTGCGTGAGCTTACCTCGATATTGCCGAGCGGGCCGGAAGCAGGAGAAGGTATTGTGGTTCAACATGCCCCGGGGTTCGGTTACGGCCACATGGATTTGGATTGGACAATGGAGGCGCATCGGCGCAAACTTCAACTTGTGGCGGTGGGATGCCAGAGCCGGTGGCCAGGGTTTCCAACGATTAACTATGACCGGCATGAGGCCGTCAAAATCGTCTGCAGGCACCTGATCGAGTGCGGCTACCGATCCATTGGATTTATCGGCGAATTGGGTTCGTCGTCGGCCATCCCATGCATCAAATTTCTGGCCTATGTGGAAACCTTGCGCGAAGCGGGGCTGGATATGATCGCTCGTCATGTGCTGGGCGGGGAATGCTACCGTCCGGGGCAGGCGCACCGCGCCGCCATCGAACTTCTTAACCGGAAGCCGCTTCCAGACGCTATTTTTGTGGATACGGACTACAAGGCCATTGAAGTGATTTGCGCATTGCAAAGCCGGGGCATCGCGACACCCCAGGATATCGGGGTTGCTGGTTACGACGGAGTCGAGGAGGGACAGATGTTCGATCCGCCGTTGACCACCGTGTCTGTCGATTGGAAAGAGATGGGCCGACGTGCAGCGCACATGCTCCTGGATTGGTCGAGTCATGGCGAAAAACCCGAAAACATCATGATGGGAACCGAGCTGTTGATCGGCAAGACGACGCTTTGCAAAGTTGAAAAATAAGGCGTTATATAATTGCAAAGATAAAGAAAATAGAATGGAGGTGCTCAATGTCATACGAAAAGGCTAAAAAAAATGGAAAATCATTCACACTCGTTGTGCCCCTTGTGGCTGCGCCCGGCGTAGTTCCGAATCGCATTGCGATTCAAACGAAGACGAGAGCACATTCGATCAAGTTCAC
>CAIQLG010000414.1 GCA_903872565.1 uncultured Lentisphaerota bacterium
CACCCCCATCTCTCATTGATCTGGATACCGGATAATAGACAAAAAATATTCAACTTAATTTGACTTCCCGTGTCGCCACAAGTATAATATCACCAATTCCTAATTTCTAATTTCAAGTTTAGTAACCGTGAACGGTTACCCCCGATTGAAGGAAGACTCGTCAGCGGATATGAGAGCGCCGATGTCGGACTCCGGCTTCGAGTACAGCTGGTGAACACGGATGTCGAACGGGGATTTATCGATTTCAAGAGGGAGAAAGAATGATCAGCAAAATCGGGGGCATCGGGGTCGCCTAACCCGTCGGGCGCCGACACCTATTTGGGCTTCCGGGTTGCCTTGCCTGCTCAATAGTTGGTGTGTACGGTTATCATGGTTGGTGTTCACACTTCAGTGTTCCAAGTTCCATCCCGGGGTGGAATATCTTACTGTTCACCAATATTTTTTTGTTGTATTCAGGAAGATTCAACAATTGGATTTCTTATCAAAGGCAATATTTCCACGCAGGAACGACTGTTACGCTTAGCCCGCCTATTTCAAGGCTTTCTTCTTCAGCATAAGTAACAATGGTTGCTGTTTTTGAGCCGATTTCCCTTGCTGTTTCGACAAGGGCGGACAATTCACGCTTTCTTGTGTCGGGGTCTGCAAGGCTGTAACATACTTGCAGAGGAAAAAGCTTCTTATTGTCTGAAAGAAAAACAAAGTCCGTCTCTTTGCCGCTCTTTGTTCTGTGATACCAGATTTTATCGGTCTTCCTTCTCAAATGGCAGAATATAAGATTTTCAAGAAGATGTCTGTTGTTGAGAAGAACGCTGGAACTCAGCGATTTTACAAGGGAATGGTCAATGGCATATATCTTCTGTGGATTGGCGTTCTGCTTTGAAACAGAAAAGGAATTTATTTTGACAGAGAAAAAAAGGAACGCATCATTCCCCCATTCAATGCAGTCCTTTACAAACGCCTTGCTCAATTTATATCCAGAAGATTTGAGGTAGTCTGTCAGCCTGTTCAATGAATGCAGGGATGCGACATTGTTTACAAGCCTGTGTCCGAGCTGGACAACCGCCTTCGGGTGTATTGTGTCAAAACGCTCGATTATATCTCTGTGCAGTATCGAATTGAAATATTCCTGATGGGTCATTATCCTGAGCTTGTCACTCATATCCATCACTTCAGGAAATCCACCGGCAGTGAAATACCTGTCAAAGGCGTTCTGGGCAAGATGCCTGTTTTTCGATGTCATTGCCTTGTGTTCTATCTGGCTGTAATCCAGAAATTCGGCAAATGAAAAAGGAAAAAGCTCCCAAGTCAGAGACCTTCCCCGCATCTGGGTGGATATTTCCTTTGAAAGCAGTTTGGCAGACGAACCAGATATGAAAACATCGCATTTTTCCGTTCTCAGCAGGCGATCAACAAATTTCTCCCATCCCGACATCTCCTGCAACTCGTCAAAGAAAAAGTAGATGCGTTCCTTTGATTTCTTATCTGGATAAAGAGAAAAATAGGCTTCCGTGACAAGGTTGAGCTTCCCTTCCTTGAGAGCGTCAAGCCTGTCGTCAAAGAAATTCAGATACAGGATGTTTTTCCTCGACACTCCCTTGCTGGAAAGTTCGGACATTATCTGAGCCATTAGGGTTGACTTGCCGCATCTCCTCACGCCAATGCATACAAAAGCCTTGCCTTTGACGCTCTGGTGCTTCAAATGCCTCTGCGTCCCAAGGAAAAGCTCTTCCTCTTGGGAATCAAGGATTATTTCTTTCAATAGTTCAAGCATTCTTAACCTTCTAACTGGTCATTGTTCTTGCCGATATTGCCTATAACTGGTAATTAATCTTACCACTTTGGGTTTGTATTTCAAGCATAACCTTTATGTTTTTCGCAGTATCGTCCCATGGATTATTGGATAAATGGATTGCTGGATTGTTGCAAATCAAG
>CAIQLG010000415.1 GCA_903872565.1 uncultured Lentisphaerota bacterium
AGATCACCCGGGTGGCGAGCCCTGTCTTTCCTCGCCGGGGCTTCTGGCGTCCAACGTCAAGTTTGTCCGCGCCATGTTCGATTTTTGCAACGAGGAGATGATCTCGGTCATGATGACCGACGGACTGGCTTCCATTTGCCAGTGCGAACTCTGCAAGGGCAAGGAGACGCTGGACCGTGGAAACTATGGTTTTGCCTCGGACTATATATGGGACTACGTCAACCGTGTCGCCCAGGAGGTTTACAAGACGAATCCGGACAAAATTATTTCCAGTTGTCTCTATGGGGGGTGCAAATTGCCGCCGACCAAGATCTATCAGTTCAGTCCAAATATCGTCTTCGGGCTCTGTCAGTCCCGCATGTATGAGTTCAACGACATCCTGCCCAAGGCGAAAGAGGAAACGATCCGCCTCCGCCAGGAATGGCTGAAGAAGATCCCGAAAGGGCACACGCCCTTTTTTGTTTACGGATACTACCTCTATGGCGGATTCAGCCCCACCTATTTCCCCCATGCGATCGCTGCGGACCTGCGTTCGCTCAAAGGGCTTTCCCTGGGAGAATTCATCGAGATACGCCGCGAAAGAAAGACGGATGTGGAACCGGCCATGGGGGTCACCCATCTCAACTTGTACGTGACGGCGCAATTTCTATGGGATGCGGAGCAGGATCTGGATAAGTTGCTGGGCGAGTACTACACGCTCTTCTACGGGCCGGCGGCCGCCGAGATGAAGGCGTTCATCGAGTACAGCGAAGCCAATTGGCCGAACATGGAAAAGAATGCCGACAAGATTGATCAGGTTATGGCGTTGCTGGGCAAGGCGCAGGAGAAGGTCGCTCCCGAGTCGGTATACGCCAAACGAATCAAGCTCATTGCCGACCATGTCGGTCCGTTGAAGGATTTCCAGAAACAGATAGCCAAGGGGCGCGGCCCCGTGCCCGAAGCGCAGATCAGGGACTGTGACACGCAAGCGGCGAAAGCGCTCAAGCTGGACGGCAAACTGGACGATGCGTTCTGGCAAGGTATCGAGTCTTATGAGCTCAAGGAACTGGCGACGGGGCAACAGGCTGCCTGCCAGACCTCCTTCAAGATGGGCTATGCCAATGACAGCCTGTATATCGGAATCGAATGCAAAGGTTCCTCCAAGGAGGCGTTGGCCAATACGACGACGCAACGCGACAACCAGGCGATTTTCATGGCGGAGGACGTTGAAATCATGCTGGAAACCCAGACGCATTCCTATTATCACCTCGCCATAAGTCCCGGCGGAGGGCTGATTGACTCGAAATTTGAGAATGGTGGTTTTGAGACGCTCTGGTCTTCAAACGCGGAGATTGCCACCCACGTTGACGGGGACTCCTGGAGCATAGAGATTCGCATCCCCGTTTTCCCCCCAACACAGGAGGATAGCCAGCCCATGCTAGGCGTGGCCGGAAACAAGCCGACCGAAAACTCCCCGTGGTATTTCAATGTATGCCGGCAAGTCTTCGGCGAGAAAAAACAGGAATTTTCCGCCTTTTCCCCGACCGGTGCCGGGTTCCAAGTGCCGCTGAAGTTCGGCAAGTTGTATGTGCGCTAAATATTACAGAAAGGACTGTGTCATGATGAAAATCATCGTTGCGTTGGGAATTGTTTTGTCGTGTTGTATCACCGGATGGACCGACTATCTCGCCGACCGGAGGGCGGCGCTGGCGCTGGTCCAGGCCGGCAAGAATGACGAGGCGCTGACCGCCTTCACGAATATGGCGGGGAGCGCGGCGAGCGAGCTTCAGAAATCGGATTCACTGGAGCAGGCGGCAGGGTGCGCTAACCGCCTCAAGCAATATGATCGGGCCTTGGATTTGGCAAAATCCATCCCGCTCCCGGCGGTGTCCAAGAAATGCCGGATGAGTCTTTTGGGAGAAAACCGAAAATACAGCGAGTTGATCGCCGAGTTCAAGACCGAGGATATCGATGAGTGGCCGGAAAGCGCGAGGGGTGGAGGCTACTGCAGTCGAGGCTTCGCCTTTGTTCAATTGAAAGACGGCCCGGCTGCGGAAACAGACTTGAGAAAATCGCTGATTTATATCCGTGATGGCAACCTTTCCGGGGCCGTGTGGTTGACGCTGGGCAATACGTGCCGGGATCTTCTGAAAGACGATCAGAAGGCGCTGGCGGCCTATGCCGAAGGGATCAAAATGCAGGATGGGGGCGGCTATCATGTTGCGAAAACGTCAATCTTTTTCTCGGCGGACATTCTTCGCAAACAGGGGAAATACGACGAGGCGCTTGAACTACTGGGGAAAATCGACTACCTGCAGACATGGTCGGGGGATTGGGGTGTGGCTTTTTATAGCGCCTATGGAGAGACCCTGGCCAGCCAGGGGAAGAAGACTGAAGCCATCGCCAAATTCAACGAAGCCTTGGGCGTAAAAGATGCCACGGCCGCACAAAAGACGGCATGTGAAAAAAAAATCAAGGAGCTACAGGGGAAAACTGTAGATGTTCCATAATAGGATGGAGGATATCACCCAGATGAGGTGTTATCGGTCTGAATCAACCAAAGAGTCGTGCAAAATAGCTAATTTTGCAATACTCTAAATCAATCATCATAGAACATAGGAGGAATCAACCGTATGTCAACCATAGACCATCCCATGCAGACGACACCGGCGGCCACGCGGCGGCTGGGCGGCTTCAGCATCCGAATCGGCGATCCGTTTGTCATCGCCAGCCGTGAAGAGAATCCGGACGAAGGCAAGTTTTGTCATCCAAGCTTCTGGAAGTCGAACGGCACGCTCTTCCTGAATTGGAACTTTGACCGGGACATCCTCGATGGCCGTGGCCCCGACCGCCCCAACGGGCGGATGAGCCGCGATGGCGGCCGCACCTGGCAACGGCAGACCGTGCTGGCGCCGGGTGGACACAAGATCGTGACCGGCCCGGCGGAGATAACGGCCTACGGGCAGACTTTCGAGATTCCCGGCGCGCAGGGCCATTTTCGCATGACGACCTGGCAGTCAACGGACAACGGGCAGTCCTGGGGCGACATGACCTGGACGGAACTGGAATATCCCGGCACGCGCGGCCTGGACATCTATGACCCGCCGGACAACTATAAACTGTATGGCCTCGAATACAACAGCGGCATGCAGCGCCCCGCGCCCCCGGCCCATCTGGAATCGCTGTTTCGGCAGGCTGGCACGCGTAAGCGCGGGCCTGGATTCGACCACCTTAGCGCCGATTCCAACGGCATACTCTACGGACTTACCCATGGCGCCCGTTATGTGACTGGTGGCGAAAACATTCAGGATGAGCGTGCTTTCTGGGACAAGCTCGATTGGTTTCGGTCTCCCATCCGCATACAGAAGTCAACCGATGGCGGCCACACCTGGATGTATGCCGGCGTGGTGGCGCACGACGAAAAACACCGCGTCGAACCCGGCGCAACCGATGTTTTCACCGAACCTTCGCTGGCTGTCTATCCGGACGGTGAGATGGTATGCGTCATGCGGACCGGCTCCAACAAGCCACTTTACCTGGTGAGGAACCGTGACACAGGATCGACGTGGAGCGAACCGGTTAGACTGCCCATCCGCGGCATCACCCCGCATCTGGTGCCACTGCCCGGCGGCGTGCTCGCGCTGGCCACAGGGCGGCCCGATTGCACCGTACACTTTTCCCTTGATCGCGGCGCGAGCTGGCCGCTCAGTCAAACGCTCTTTACCGCTACGGGTTGCGTTCCGGACAAGTACGCGAACAGTACGAGTAACATCCAATTAACTCGCATTGACGACCATACGCTGCTCTATGTCCACGATGCCTTCCGGTACGATGCGAATGGCGAAGACGACTGGCTCAAAAGCGCCGGTTACGGTCGGATGATCGGGCGGCATATTTTCGTGGAGAAAAGCCTGCGCGCCGCCTGCATCAGCCGACTGGTCGACGCTTGCAAGCCCCTGCTCAAATTGGGCGAACGACTGACCCAGGACACCGCCGCAACAATCCCCGAGGCCGTGGCGCTTCTGCGCAACAAGAAGAAGCCCACCTTGGACGGCAAACTGGATGACCCCTTTTGGGAAGGATTGAAGGCCTACGCATTGCGTCATGAAGATGCCAGCAAGCCGCCAGCCCCTGGCTTGGAAACGACCTTCCGGGTCGCCTGGGCTGACAATGCGCTCTATATCGGCATTGAGTGCCGGGAAAAAGACATGCCGGACCTGAACATTGGGTCATCGGAAAATGGCGATCAGAAAATCTGGGAGGGCGACAGCCTCGACCTCCTGATCCAGACACAGACGCATGCCTATTACCAAATAGCCATCAGCCCGTCCGGAGCCGTGGTGGGGGCGGACCGGGAGAACGGCTTTAATTTGAACTGGTCACCTGCCGCCGAAGCGGCGGCGCACCGGGGCAAGGACTTCTGGAGCATCGAATTGCGCCTCCCGGTTGCCGACCCCAAGGCCGCAAACTTCGACCCGCTGCGCGGCATCGCTGGACAAAAACCGACCGACACCGCCCCCTGGCATTTTAATCTCGGACGCCAGCGCATGAGAGGACGGGAACGGAAATTCTACGTCTTTTCCCAAGCCAATTCGTCGCTATTCTTCCACGAAGTAACGATGTTCGGCAAATTAATTGTAGGCTCAAACAACAAGGAGAATCGAAATGCACTATGAAAAAATGTCGGTGTGGGTAGGCGGATGCTTGTTAATGACGTTGGCGTTGTTGGTCTGTACGCTGTCCGGATGTACGGCGCTTCATTTCGGCAAAACCTGCCTGGTCAAGGAGGGGCAGCCGATGGCCGACATTGTTATTGCCGACAAGCCGCCCCGCACGGTGAAGCTGGCGGCGGAAGAACTCCAGGCCTATGTCGAAAAAATATCCGGTGCCAAACTGGCCATCACAAACGCGCCGGGCCAGTCCGTGCCAGCGCACATCTACGTGGGCCGGAGCGCATACACGGACAAGCTCAACATCACGGACGAAGGATTGAAGTATGGTGCCTTCCGCATGGTGTCCGACTCAAACTGCCTGGTCTTGCTGGGGCATGACACGGACTATTCGCTGCCCAAATATGCTCCAAGCTCTGCCGGTGACATCCCCCGTGCGATCAAGGACTGGGATGCACGCACCGGAGAGCACTGGGGCTGGCCCTTTCCGGATGGGAGAATATTCAGGCAATACAATGGGAAGGTGGGCGTGTCGTATTATGACGAGCGCGGGTCGCTGAATGCCGTCTACGAATTTCTTCGTGGACAGGGCGTGCGGTGGTATATGCCGGGTGAACTGGGCGAGATCGTCCCCGCGAAGAAGACGATCGAGCTGGCACCGATGGACAAGACCGTTCGGCCAGATTTCGGGTTCCGGAATGTTGGCGACTATTCCCCCACATTCGATTACGGCGCGCGGGATGACATCCTGTATAAGTTGCGCCTAGGTTTTGACCCCACCATGGGAATCCCTGGACCGCATGGACTTGCCAATGTGGCCGGGCGTCCCGAAGTCAGGAAGGCGCATCCGGAATTTTACGCCAATCACACGTCGCCGGCTCCAGACAAATACGATTACGCCAACTGCCTCTCATCTCCGGAGCTGTTCGCGGAAACGCTGAAATACGCTCGGTCGATGTTCGAGATTTATCCCGACATGCAATATATCTCCCTCTGGCCGATGGACGGATTTTATAGTGGCAACATGTGCCGGTGCGATCTGTGCAAGGGCAAGGATACGCCGAAACGCGGGGGGAAGGGAGAGTTGTCTGATTATGTGTGGGAGTTTGTGGAGCGAGTGGCCCAGGAATTGTACAAGACGCACCCGGACAAGAAAGTGATCTGCGGCGCCTATGGCGCGTATACGCTGCCGCCGGAAAAGATCGCCAAGTTCAGTCCCAATGTGATGGTCGAAATTGTAGACACCCGCTCTTTATTCGCTAATCCTGAAGTGCACGACAAAGCGATGGAGCTTCGCAAGGGATGGTTGGAGAAGGTGGTGCCGGGGAACATGTACACGTACAATTATTATCTTTACAGTCCGTCGCGTCTGCCAGTCTATTTTCCCCATGCGGTCGCCGAGGATCTGCGTTCGTTGAAAGGACTTTCGCAGGGAGAATACATCGAATTGTCACAACAGCCTTATGGAGCCAGAGGCATGGATGCCCCGGGCTTCAACCATCTGAACGTGTATGTGACGAGCCAGTATTATTGGGATGCGGACCAGGATATCGAGGCCCTGCTGAACGAGTACTACGAGAAGTTTTACGGGCCGGCGGCCAAGGAGATGAAAGCCTTCATAGAATATTCCGAGGCAAACTGGCCCCGCATGGACAAGGAAGTGGCCACCATAACCCGAGCGTTGGAGTTGCTGGCGGTCGCACGGCAGGCGGCAGGCGATACGGTGTATGGCAAACGCGTCGAGCTGTTGGCGGGCTACTGCCAGGCATCATTGACGCAGTTGCGTGACCGGCTTGCCAAGAGCCGGGAAACAGGCCTGCCCAAGTCCCGGGCGGCCCGCGAACTCAGCATGGCCAACTTCAAGCTGGATGGGAAGCTGGACGACAAGACCTGGGAAGGAGTGGAGGCCTACGGCTTAAGCGAACTGGAAACAGGCGCAGCCCCGGATATGCGCACGTCGTTTCAAGTGGGCTGGGGCAACGAGTCCTTTTATTTCGGAATCCGCTGCGAAGAGCGCGACACGAAGCATCTCGCCATCACGGCGGCGAAGTCGGGTGACACGAATCTGTTCGCGGGCGACTTTGTCGAACTGCTGATCGAGACCCAGAGCCATTCCTATTATCGGATCGCGATCGACCCGGCCGGGAATGTTGTGAACACTGACCGGAAGAACGGAACGGACTCTCAGTGGGCATCCGGGGCGGAGGTTGCCACCTTTGTCGGGGATGGATTCTGGTCTGTGGAAGTGCATCTTCCGGTGGCGGGAGACCAGCAGGAGACGCTGGATCCGCATAACGGCATTTCAGGGCGTAAGCCCAGCCCGATGTATCCGTGGTCTATCAATGTGTGCCGCCAGCGGGTCAGGCCACTGGAGACCCAGCGTTCGGCGTTTTCGCCCACCGGAAAGACCGACTTTGAAGATGTGATGAAATTCGGAGAACTGCATGTGCGCTAAGACCTTGGATTGACATCACACCGATTAAATGATTACTAATAGTCTCAAAATAGGATTGTCATGAACTTGTATTATTGGATTCACTGTAGCCGCCCCAATGTTGGGGGCGAACACGGCCAATATCCTACTATGCCAAGGCTTCGTAGGACAGGTGGCCGTGGCTACAACATGAAAAGTCGAAACATTTGTCAGTTTAATTATGCGTTTATTAGATGAACGATGCAATATGAATGTTGAAAACTCAACAAAAGGAGATTCGGAATGAGAAAAGGTAAATTGTGGGTTTTGGGCGGAGCGGCATTATTTGTGTGTGGACTGCTTGCCACGCCGGTTCGCGGTGAAAGCTGGATCGTCAAGGAAGGCCAACCCCAGGCGGAAATCGTGATTGCCGACAAGCCACCCCGCATGGTGAAGCTGGCGGCGGAAGAGTTGCAGGCCTACATCGAAAAGATATCCGGCGCCAAACTGGCCATCTCAAACGCGCCGGGAACGAATGTGCCCACCCACATCTACGTGGGCCAGAGTGCTGAGACTGACAAGCTCAAGATCACGGACGAGGGTCTGAAACACGGCGCGTTCAAGATGGTGTCGGGGGAAAACTGGCTGGCGCTGGTCGGCCATGACAGCGACTATACGCCGCCGCGTTACTGGAGCGGCGGGAGCTTGGCGAGTGCGGGTTTTCTTGCTTATCTGAAGTTATGGGACGCGGAT